>CANDFU010000247.1 GCA_947384095.1 uncultured Roseburia sp.
AGGCCAGCGAGCTGATGCTGCAATATAAAGAGATCATGCCGTCCGAGAGACAGGGGACATGAGTATAAATAAAGGAGCGAGAAAAATATGGAGATCATCAATCAGACGAACCGGACGCTTCTTCTGGATGTCATCAATCCACAGCAGCTAGACCTGCTCACACTCGTAGGCGATGTGAAAGGCATTGACAGCCTGGACGATGACAGGATGAAGGAAATCAATCAGTATCTGGAGTGCAGGAGCTACGAGGAGGTAGAGCGGAAGTTTACGCCGGTGGTGTGGTCGTTTTTTGACGCGGCGTCACAGTCGGTAAAATATACTCTGGAAAAGCCGGAGAATATTCCGGAATCCATGCTGACGCCGATTCATGTCAATGAATCCGAGAATTTTCAGCAGGCGATCCTGTCCGTGATGCGGTCCAGAAAAGCGCAGGGGCTGATGAATGTCGAGTTCAGTTTTGAAAAAGTGCTGGAAATGATATCGCCGAAAAAGGTTATGGAAGATATCAGGCAGGTGCGGAAAGAGATTCAGTATAATTATAAAAAGTATTCTGAGCTTGAGGACGGGGATCCCCAGAAGCTTGATATGGGTGATAAGCTGAATCTGCTGTTTGAGGACGCCAGTAAAAATTATAATAATGTCATGGCCATGCTGCCGCTTGCGATTGAAGATATCAAGACGAGACTGCTTCTTGGGGGCGGCGAGCAGCAGAACGGGGGACAGGCTGTCGTTCCGGGATATCTCTCTCTGGGAGACGGCGGGGAGCTTAAGGTTCTCGAGGCGCCAAAGACGGACACGACGGCTCTGGCGGCCCTGGACGACAATGTCAATACCGGTCTGATGGAGGTGATCCGCGACGATTATCAGGCGGTAAATGACAATCCGAATGACTATGTGCAGAATCTGGTGGTGCGTACATTCTGCCCGCTTGCGTCGACACAGCAGAGCGAGATTGATGTGGAGACAGAGGTGGCAAATTACAACAGTTATCTTGAGTTTTACCGCACATCGAAAGACAACTTTATAAAAGTGGTAAAACCACTTCTCGAGCGGCTGCTGGGAATCCGGATGTTTTTTGAGCAGTATCAGACAAAGTCAAGGGGTATGAAGCCCACGCTTGTGGTCGCCAATATATCGCCTGAGATGCTGGCCAAGAGCGCCAATCTGCCGCGCCTCATCACGTATCTGAATACGACGAACAGTAAAAATAATTTTAGCGATACGATCTGGTATGCGATTTATCCCAATGTCGCCTGGAGTCAGAATGTGACGAATAAAATACAGCGTGAGCGTTTTAAGGGAAATGTCAAAAAGGCCAGTACGGACGTGTACAGTATGGAAGCGCTTGCGACGCTCCTGGATGTGTTAAAGGATTACCGGATCGAGACATTTTTCTCTTTTGAGAACCGCGAGGAAACCACATTCAATGCGGTTGCGGCCGAGGGCATTGAGAAGATGATCGACAAATGCGCGCCTCTGACAGGAAAACCGTTCAGTGAATTTGCAATCCCGGTTCTGCCCAACTTTACGGTCATTCCGAAGAACAAATCGGGGGTCATGCTGGACAGTAAGATGAAGGTTTCGGACAACGGCGCACAGCTCTCCGAGGCAAAGGAAGACGTCATGCGCCTTTGGATCGAGGGGGTCTATATCGGCGGCGCCTATGTGGCGGCGGGATTCAGGGCGGCATGCCAGTGTCCGGAGTTTTTAAAAGATCACTTTCTGAAGGCCAGGGCGAATGTCTACGGAGAGCTTCCCGGCGTACGGTTTGACATAGAGGCGGGAAACAATTCACTGCTGGCCTATACGACGATGCCCAAGGAGATTACCGGTTTTACAAATAGCATCAAATCGCAGATCAACCAGAAAAACTTCGGATGGGTTTTTGCATCGGAGAACGCATCGCTAAACGGTGAGAATATCACGAATATTACGGTATATAAGGCAAGGAATCTGCTCTATGATCCGGACAGTTCCACTTACGAGGCGGTTTATAAGACGCAGGTCACAACCTATATTGAGCGGATTTTAAGGTATGTGACGAGTGATTTTAAAGAGGATAATATCAAGAATTTCTTTTCAAACAATCCGCAGAGCCAGAAGAGCAGATGGCTTTCCAGGAAGGATTGTCTGAACGCGATCATCACGGAGGGGGACAGCCTTGAGTACAGCATCGATGAGGTGAGCGGGGTGTGTGAGCTGACGATCTCCTTTAACGGCAGTCCGAGGAATCTTGAGGTTCAGATTAACCGTTTATCTTCAAGATAAACCAAAGCAACAAAAATCAATATGAATGGAGGAAATGGATATGGGTTTCAGATTGACAATTGACGGTTCCAGCCCGGTAAACTTGAGTGAGAGATGCGTCACGAATGTTGAGTTCCGCTCTGAGATACCGGAGGATTCCAATGCGAGGGCGACGGACAATGGCGCTGCGATGAAAATTTGGGGCAAGATGTTGTTCTCCCTTGGCGCAGAGGCAGAGGATTCTACCGTAAATCTGGCACAGTGGAGTGTAGTGCCGAGTGATTCGGCGGACTGCTACCGCAAAGTGCAGGTTGATGTGGTCGCTGCCGGACAGATTGTACGCCAGTTTACGCTGCCGAACGCGTTTGTGATGGAGTATAGTGAGGAGCAGGACGATGAGACGGGCGTGGGTACGTTCTATCTGCATGTAAAGCAGAAGAAGGACCTGACGGATCAGACAACCATTGAAGGCGGATTCAGCCAGTAAGGGAGGTACAGCAGATGTCATTAATCGTAAAAGTGGATGGACAGGAAAGTTTTGAAGTTGCCAGGGAATGTGTGAAAAAGGTGAAATTCCAGACAGAGATTCCGCTCGATTCCAACGCGAGGACAAAGGACGTCGGATGTTCACTGGAGATTGAAGGCAAGATCCTGGTTTCGACGGACGGTGATCCGTTTGATTCGACCAGGCAGCTCGGCCTGTGGTCGATGGTTCCGGCGGAAGACGCGGCGGCGTATCGTCAGGTTACGGTGGAAATCGTCGAGGCAGGGCTGGTTGAGCGCAAGTATACCTTCCCGCGCGCATTTGTGATCGATTACCGCGAGGTATACGGCGACACGGACGGAATCGGAAGATTTAAGATTCTGATCAAACAGAAGAAAGACAAATTAGAGCTTGTTACCGTGGAAGGCGGGTATGCCGGCGCCTGAAGTTCGTGTAATCCGGGGGCACGTCTGTAACGGACGTGCCCTTTTGGAAATTTGTCTGATTTCCAAAGGGTTTCGGACAGAAGGTTTTTGGAAATCGGACAATGGAGGTTATAGGGTTTAAATATGGAGAATCTTTATCAGATACTTGGCATTGCAGAGAATGCGTCAGAGGAAGAAATAAAGCTTGCGTATCGGAAGCTTGCAAAAAAGTATCATCCGGACGCACATCCGGACGATGCGGCATGTGAGAAAAAATTTCAGGAAATTAATGAGGCCTACAGCGTTTTAAGCAGTCCGGAGAAGAGAAAAAAATACGATGAAACAAATAGGCGTGCGGCGGCAGCCGAAGGGCCGGCATTTCGCCGGGACAGCGGAAGCAGACAGCAGGACGCGCAGACGGCCGGGGTTGATTTTGAACATATTCACAGGACATTCGAACAGTTTTTCGGATTCAACCCCGGGACGAAGGATGTGACAGACGAACAAAAGTTAAACCCGGGGGCAAAGAATCCGCTGGATACAACGGAGCTTTTCGAACGGTTTATGGGTATCAAGAGGTAGGGTATGAGAAAGCAGATAAACGGGATGATAGCCGCATTGTTTTTTGTCATGGCAGTGCTGCTGTTATTTGTGTCGGACTTGAAAACTGCATGGCCCTTTCTGATTCTGTCTGCCGCCGGCATGG
>CANDFU010000248.1 GCA_947384095.1 uncultured Roseburia sp.
ATCAATTCTACAAAAACAGGGGATTGCTGGACGAAATAAAAACGCCTTGTCTATTGCACACAGATTTGTGGGAAGGAAATGTTCTTTTGCACAGAGATACATTGGAAATTGTTGCAATTATTGACAGTGACAGGACAATGTTTGGAGATACGGATTTTGAATTTGCCAGTCCATGGATGGAAAATTCCGCTCTGAAAGAGGGATACGATTCTGTCATAAAAAAGTCCGCCAGCCTCAATGATCGAAAGCGACGGAAGCTATATCAGATATTTTTCTGCCTTTTGGAAGCCTATGTGGGATATGGCGAATACAACAATCCGGAATTGTATGAAGTCCGTAAAGGCCAGATGATGCGGTATCTGTCGGATTTAAATGGAATAGGTGGGCTGCCGGATTAAAGGCAGAAATAGGAAGCTTCTGTTCTTGTCCTGTCTTTCCGTTTCATGTATAATAATGGTGACGGGTATGTCGGACGATTGTCTGTACGATGTAAAAAGGCAGGTGAGAATATGACAGGAAAAGAGATTGTAAATCTGATCAGACAACTTAGGGCAAGCGGCATGAGTGACTCAAAGATACTCGATCTGATCGAGTATATAGAAACGCATGATCCGAAAGAGAAAGAAGATACGGACGGGATACAGTAAGTTTTGTCTCCAGTGATCCAAAAGCGTAAAGTCTGCTGAATAACCGCAGACTTTACGTTTTTTGTTTCTTAAAAAAGTTCTATAACTTACAGACAGGAGTGCGCAGCTCTGCCGCGGACCCCGTTGAAACCAAAAGCCCGGGCGGGACGCGCACGCTGCGCCCTGGGAATATGGCAGCAGAAGCATGCCCTGGCCGGCCTCGAACATAACTGCGTCTTTACAAAGAAAAATGATAATGATAGAATACCATAAGGGCCTTTCACGCGGAAAGGCGAGAGGGAGGAAACGTACATGGCAAATCTGTTTCGGCAGTTCCGCACACAGACTCGCCCGGAAAAAACAAAGCTTCTGCGCGGGCAGGAGCGGCGGGATCTATCAAGGGGAGAACGGGAGCAGGCGCGAAGGGCAGATCGTGTACCGGCAGCAGCACAGGAACCGGAAAGGATACAGACGGAAGTGGAAAAAGAAGATTTCTTATTAAGTCAGATTGATGAGTTCAGGGAAAAAGCGAAGCAGCTTCAGATGCTGCTTGCAGCCAAGGAAAGCAAGGTATCGGAACTACAGTCGATCGTGAACGAAAGAGAAGATAAAGCGCAGGAGCTGGAGCAGATTCTGACTGAGCGGCAGGAAGAAGCCGATAAGATTACGACAGATTTCAACCAGAAAGTGGACAGCCTTGTGGAGAAGGTGACAGGGAAGCTGACGGAGATTGAGATCAGCGTTTCAAACCAGATTTACGGGATCGAGCAGGCGGGCGAGGCGCAGCTGGAGGCGAACCGCAGACTCAACGAGGAACAGATCGAGGCGTGCCGGATGTTAAGCGTCGAGCAGATCGCTGATATCAGGAAGCTGAGTGAAGAGCAGATTGCGGCAAACAAGCAGTTTCTGGAGGAACAGGCGATCGCCGGCAAGCGGCTGAGCGAGGGGCAGATTGCAGAGGTGCGTACATTGCTCGAGAGTGCGACAGCCCGGCTCGATTCTATCAAGACGGATCTCTCCGAAAAGGTACACTCGGAAAATGTAAAGTGTTACCGCAATATTCAGGATTTGTTCAATGAGTTTGACTCCAAAATTGAAAAGATGGATGAGATGGAGCGCGGAGTCGGGTCGGTGAAGGGGTACGTAAAGTGCCTGACATGGTTTTCGATCCTCAATTTCGTGCTGGTGATCGCATCCGTCCTGTTTTCGGCGGGAGTGTTTCATTTTTAGGCGAAAAGATCGTATTGCTGACGGGTACACGCGGGCGGTCAGAAGAAAGTAAGGCGGAGGGGTGAATGAGCACAGAGACAAAGAAAGTATGGGTGGTGGGCCATAAAAATCCGGATACGGATTCGATATGTGCGGCAATCTCCTATACATATCTGAAAAATCAGGCAAAAGATGCGGTCTACAGCGCGAAACGGGCGGGCGCTGTCAATGAAGAGACGCGTTACGTCCTGGATTATTTTAAGGCGGAAGAGCCGGAGCTGGTGACGTATGCGGGAACGCAGATCAAGGATATCAGTATCCGCAGGACGGCGGGGGTCAGCAGCCAGATTTCGTTAAAGCGGGCCTGGGAACTGATGAAAAAGCTGGATGTCGTGACGCTTCCGGTGGTCAACCGCTTTGGAAAAGTGGAGGGCGTAATCGTCACAAAGGATATCGCGACTTCCTATATGGATGTGCTGGACAACAGCGTTCTTTCCGCCGCCAGAACCCAGTATAAAACGATTGCGGAGACGATCGACGGAGAGGTGTATGCGGGGAACGAACACGCCTATTTTGTCCGCGGAAAAGTCGTGGTGGCGACTTCAAACCAGGAATATTTAGAGGAGAGCATCAAAGAAGACGATCTTGTCATTTTAGGCGACAGGGAAGAGGCACAGCTTCAGGCGATCCGCTGCAATGCTTCCTGCATCATTATCGGCGGCGGGCTTGAGGTGGACGAGGAAGTGAAGAACCTGGCGGAGAAAAGAGACTGCGTCATTATCACGACGCCGTATGACACATTTTCCATCGCGAGGCTTATCAATCAGAGTATGCCGATCAAGCAATATATGACGCGCAAGGGTCTTGTCACCTTTCAGATCGACGATTATGTCGACGATGTGAAAGAGACGATGTCGAGAGTTCGTCACAGGGATTTTCCGGTTCTCAATGAAAAGGGAAACTATGTCGGCATGATCTCGCGCCGTAATCTTATGAGTATGCAGAAAAAACAGATTATCCTGGTCGATCACAATGAGAGGTCACAGGCGGTGGACGGCATCGAGGAGGCCGAAATTTTAGAGATCATTGATCACCACAGATTGGGAAGCCTTGAGACGATGTCCCCGGTTTATTTCAGAAATCAGCCGCTGGGCTGTACTTCGACGATTATCTATCAGATGTATCAGGAAAAAGGCGTCGAGATCCCGAAGCAGATCGCGGGGCTTTTGCTCTCGGCCATTATTTCGGACACGCTGATGTTCCGCTCGCCGACCTGCACTCCGCTTGATAAGGAAGTGGCGGAGAAGCTTGCGGAGCTTGCGGAGATCGAGATTGAGGAGCACGCAAGAAATATGTTCCGGGCGGGGAGCAATTTCAGCGATAAGACGACAGAAGAGATTTTCTATCAGGATTTTAAAATTTTCCACACGGACGACTGTGATTTTGGCGTCGCCCAGATCAGCGCGATGAGCCGTGAAGAGCTTGATAAGCTGGGAGAACAGCTTAAGCCGTTCCTGGTGCAGGTGCTCGGCGAGAAAAAGCTGGATATGGTGTATGTAATGCTGACAGACATTCTTGCGGAGGCGTCGCGGCTGATCTATGCGGGAAACGACGCCGGCAAGGTTCTGGCAGGCGCGTTCCGCAAGCGGGAAGACGAGGAGGGCATTCTGCTGGACGGTATTGTGTCAAGGAAAAAGCAGCTGATTCCGACGCTGATGAATGCGATGGCGGAGCGCCCGTAGGATTAAGAGAGGCTTTGGCGAAATTCCCTGGGGGATTCGCCGAAGCTTTTTTTGTAGGCCCGCGAGAAAGCGGAGTAGCTTTTGAAGCCGCAGGCGTAACAGGCTTCCGTGATCGGCATCCCTTCCAGAATCTGTTCTTTGGCCAGCAGAAGGCGTTTGGTAGAGATATAATTGCCGATGGTGTAGCCGGTCTGGACTTTAAAGGTGTGCATCAGATAATACCGGCTCAGATAAAAGCAGATCGGAAGAGCGTCGTGTAGGGAAAGAGTGTAGGTTATAGTGTA
>CANDFU010000249.1 GCA_947384095.1 uncultured Roseburia sp.
TGTCATTTGGTGTTCTGCCATACTCTGCGATAATTGCCTGTTTCTTTTCTTTTGCGATCATAGTTGATCCTCCTTGAATTATTCTTAATGCCGCGTAATCAGTAAAAGGTCGGAGTTGTCCATCTACCGGATACGGGCTGATTCCTGTGAATATTCACAACTCACATAGTATAACATAGTACTGCGTCGCTGTAAATATTTAATTTTGAATAATACGGACCACCTTTACCGGCGTCCTGTAAAAAGCCCCCGAAATCTTGATTCCGGACTTCGGAGAACTGGCATGTACCACCTGTCCGTTTCCGATGTAAATCGCAACGTGGTTGATTCTGCTGCCGTTGCCGTAGAAGAACAAATCTCCGGGCTGCGCCTCCGAAGCGGAAATCCTTCTGCCGCAGTTTGACTGCGCGCCCGAAGAATGCGGCAGGGAAATGCCGTAATTGGCAAACACGCTTAACACAAATCCAGAACAGTCCGCTCCGCGCGTCAGGCTTGTCCCTCCCCAGACATACGGATTGCCCACAAACTGTGTCGCATACTGTACCAGTGAGACGCGCACATCAGACACACCCTGCCCGTAGCGCACCTCTGTCATCGTCTGCGCCTTCGGGAGCTGTACCGACAAATCCACATAGTCGGAGGATACATATCCCTCGTCGCTGTCGACGTTGATCTTTACCCAGCCTTCCAGGGACTCAACCACCTCAAGGTCTTCCCCTTCCGGCATCATCGTGATAATCGCACAGTCTGTGTTCGGCTGCTCCCGCACATACAAGGTCGTGGTATTGACGGTGGCGATCACCTGCTTTACCTCTTCCGCCCGCGCAAGAGCCGCCTCGCCGTCGAGAAGGTATTCAGACTTTACATACCCTTCCACTTTTCCGGACTTTATCTTTGTCCACTCGCCTTCCACGCCTAAGATATCACAGCCCGCATTGTCCGGCATCTTCCCGACAATCTCCGCGTCCGTGCCCGGAGCCTGTCTGACATTCAGATTTCCGTCCACGCTGGCAACGCCCAGATGCGCATAGCCGTAAGTCGCCGACAGATCCACAGCCTCCTGGCCCGCCGCCGTCGTCACCGTATCCGCAGCCGCCACCGCCGCGTCCGCAGTACCTGTCTCCCCCAGATATCCGGAAATCACATCCGTGACGCCGGAGGCAACCGTCGTGTTTCTATTTTCAGAGCCATCCGGATCAATACAGAATTCGGACGAAACCCCGGCGCGCACATTGCCGCCGGCTTCCCCCGCTTCCTTTCCCTGCGTCTGACTCGTATAAGCAATCGTAAATACCAACGTACCCGCAAGTAATACTCCCGCCAGCTTTATCATTCTTGTTTTCATTCAAAGACCTCCCCGGTTCTTTTCAAACGGCAGCGCCCCGCTGCACTCTCACAAATATGTCATCCCTATTTCCACATAAGAGTATAGCAGTCACATTTTACAATGTCAACACAATTCTGTAACATTTGTGTAATAAACGCGCGCCCCCGGAGGGCTTCTGTCTTACCGTACGCAATTTTCAACAGAAATCGGGGCGCTTTTGCCACCCCGATCCTATAAAGTAAACATACCATATCGGCTTCCGCTCAGCAGGATCCGTCCTTCCTTCCCTGCGGAATCCGTATTTCCACCACCGCTCCATAGTGCTCGCCCATGTTCTGCAGGGTCATGGACGCTTTGTCTCCATATAAAAGTTTTAATCTCCTCCTTATATTCTGCAGCCCCACATGCTTCCTTCCGCTGTAGATAATCGGCAGATCCTTCTCGACCGCTTCCATAACCGCTTCTGAAAAGCCTTTCCCCGTATCGGAGACGCAGATATACAGATATTCCTCGTCCCCATACGTTTCAATGGCAATATAGAGCGATATTTCCACCAGATGGTCTAAATCCACCGCATGGATCACCGAATTTTCCACCAATGTCTGCAGTACCAGCGGCGGTATGCCATATTTTCTTTCCATTTCATCCGCCAGCACCACAAACCGGAACGCCTCTTCCCCATAGCGCAGCTTCTGAAGCTCCATATAAGTCCTGACATGGGCAAGCTCTTCCTGCAGGTCCCGCTCTGTTCCCGAATCCCTGTAATTATAGCGGATATATTCCGAGAGCTCCTTTGTGATGCGTGCAATCTTCTCCTCGCCGTGCACATCGGCAATCCCATGGATCAGACTCAGGCAGTTCAGGGTAAAATGTGGCCGGATCTGTTCCTGCATGTATTCCAGCTCCGCCCGCTGTTCATTCAGCTCCTTCTCATAGATCGCAATTTTCAGGGAACGGATTTTGCGCAGAAGGGTCCGGAACTGCTCACTGACCGCCTCAAGCTCCAGAATATTATTCTTTCCATTCTCGTTGATCATCTGTTCCTGCTCCATCTCCGAGATTCCCAGAACAAACTGGCTGAGCGGTTTCATCAGATTCTGATAATACCGGTAAATCAGGAACAGGCACAAAAGCAAAAGAGGAATCGCGAGAAAAACCAGCAGGACCTGCATCTTCAGAACATTCTCCAGCGTCCCGCCGTCTAAAATTATATACATGCAGAGCTCTCCTAGCGTGCCAAGCCGGTATTCGTACAACCGACTCTTCCCTGTGCTCTTCATCAGAGCCGGGTTATCTCCCTCGCAGGCTTCCGAGAGAATCAGTGTCCCGTCCGGTTTTCTCAGATAAGGGATCACCTGGTAATTTTCCGGCATTTCCTGCAGCATGGAAAAAATCGTCTCCACTTTCACCACGCAGCCGATCAGATTTCCCTTTTTTACATACCACCCGATCAGATGAATCCCGTCGTCCGTCTCCAGATACCCCCACCTGGTCACACCGCTGTTTTCGTGCACAGTCGTTCTGCAGAATTCCCGGACAGCCTGTGTCACCCCGTTTACGGAACTGCTGCCGAACGCCGTCCCGATATCCCAGATCAGTACATCCGCTTTCTCCGAATACATAAAAAACAGGTCGGCCTCACGATAATGAAACTTCATCACAAGATTCTGGTTTCTGATCTTGCGCAGCAGGCCATAGTAGGATCCCTGTGTGGAATCCAGACCGGCCGGAAGCTTTGTGATCTCATCATTGTTTTCCAGCACCAGCACCAGTTCGTTGCCGATCCGCACGATATCATAATTGATCTGGTCCACGTAAAGTTTTGCGGTATCTTCCGCATACCGGCCCATCAGCTTCCGGATCTCGGCCAGTTCAAGAAGAAGGCAGACGAAAAGCCCCAGCAGCACAAAATATACCGGAATCAGTATCTTTCTGACTGCAAACCGCAGAGTCTCCCCTTTCTCTTTCTTTCCACGCCGGCTTTTGCCATATCTGCTTTGCGCTGTTTTCTTCATATCCGTCGCATCCTTTGTTTTCCGGTGTTCTGCCCACTGCAGGTTTTCCTATAAAGTGTAACCGTATACTTCCATCGGGAGTACGCGCTTTTGCCACATTTCCTGTGACAGAAAAAGAAGCCTCTGCGACCGCTTCCAAGGCATAGCCTTATCCCCGCATCGCATTGGCCTCTTTATCACCTGTTTCTTACTTTAATGCTTCCAGGTATGCAGCATATGCCGTCTTCTGGATTTCCAGCAGCTCCGGCAGGCCCATCTGGTCGAGCTGGGCAAGATAGCCGTCCCACTCTTCCTCGATCCCGCCCTCGGTAACCCAGTGTGCATACATAGACTCAACATAAGTATAAATATCTGTCCCGAGTGTTGTCAACCGTTCTTCTTCTTCGGCCGTGTAATGTAAAATCGGCAGCGCAACATTTGTGTCTTCCGTCACATATCTGGCATTGACCGCATCCAGCGCCAGTTTTACGCCGTCCCCCTGATCTTCCGGAAGAACAACCTTGCTCTGGAAATCAG
>CANDFU010000250.1 GCA_947384095.1 uncultured Roseburia sp.
TACACTATAACCTACACTCTTTCCCTACACGACGCTCTTCCGATCTCCTTTTTACCGTCCGCCCTCTTCCGTCCGTCCGCCGCAGGGCCCCCGCGGCGCACCGGCGTCTCCCCGTTTCCGGACGTTCCAGGGTACGCGCTGCCGCCGCAGGCGCTTCTTTTTGCGCCCTTGCGCGGCCGTATCAGGCATTTCCTGTCGTAACCGATCAGATCCGTCCGCCCCGCTTTTTCAAGGGCTTCGCAGACCAGATCATAATTTTTTGGATTGCGGTACTGGATCAGGGCGCGCTGCATTGCCTTTTCGTGCGGGCTTACGGCCGTATAGACCGGCTCCATCGTGCGCGGGTCGAGCCCGGTGTAATACATGCAGGTGGAGATCGTTGACGGCGTCGGATAAAAATCCTGCACCTGTTCCGGCATATAGCCCGAATCCCTTATAAATTCCGCCAGTTCGACTGCCTCCTTCAGCGTCGACCCCGGATGCGACGACATCAGATAAGGAACAAGATACTGCTTTTTCCCCAGCCTTTCATTCATCCTGCGGTAGGCCTCTTCAAACTTCCGGTAGACTTTCACGCCGGGCTTTCCCATTTTCGCAAGCACCGCGTCCGAGATATGCTCCGGCGCCACTTTAAGCTGTCCGCTCACATGATGCCTGCAGAGCTCTTCGAGAAACGTCTCATCCCTGTCATACATCAGATAGTCAAAACGGATGCCCGACCGGATAAAGACCTTCTTTACATTCGCAAGCCCGCGCAGCTTTCTTAAAAGTGCGAGATAATCACTGTGGTCGACAATGAGATTTTCACAGGGCTTCGGAAACAGACACTGGCGGCCTGTGCACACGCCTTTTGTGAGCTGTTTTTCACACGCCGGCGCGCGGAAATTCGCGGTAGGGCCTCCCACGTCGTGGATATATCCCTTAAAGCCCGGTTCCCACACCAGTTTTCCGGCCTCGGCCAGAATCGATTCGTGACTTCTGACCTGTACGATGCGGCCCTGATGGAATGTCAGCGCGCAGAAACTGCACCCGCCATAACACCCGCGGCTGCTGACAAGGGAAAACTTTACCTCCGCGATGGCCGGCACACCGCCCGCCGCCTCATAGGAAGGATGATATGTCCGCTGATACGGCAGCGCATAGACCTGATCCATCTCACGCTCCGTCAGTGGTTTTGCCGGCGGATTCTGTACGACAAACATTTTTCCGTCATACGTCTCAAAGAGGCGCTTTGCCGTGAACGGGTCGGTATTGCAATACTGGGTATAAAAACTTTTCGCATATTCTTTTTTATCCGCCAGAAGCGCCTCATAATGAGGAAGCTCGATTGCGTCATAAATATCCTCGCGCTTTCTCGTCTTATAGACCGTTCCATCCACAAACGTGATATCCCGGACGGCCAGCCCGCTGTTTAACGCATCCGCAATCTCCACGATACTGCGCTCTCCCATCCCGTAGGAAATCAGATCTGCGCCCGAATCCAGCAGAATGGAACGCTTCATTTTATCCGACCAGTAGTCGTAATGTGCCAGACGCCGCAGGCTGGCCTCAATGCCTCCGATAATCACCGGCGTCTGTTTATAAGTCCGGCGTATAAGGTTACAATAGGCAATCGTCGCGTAATCGGGACGTTTTCCCATCACGCCGCCCGGCGTGAACGCATCGTTTGCCCGCCTCTTCTTCGAGACGGAATAGTGATTTACCATGGAATCCATATTTCCGGCTGTCACCAGAAATCCCAGCCGCGGCTCGCCGAATACCGTAACCGAATCCTTGTCCCTCCAGTCTGGCTGCGGAAGCATACAGACCGTGTAGCCGTGCGCCGCAAGCACTCTCGATATAATCGCATGGCCAAACGAAGGATGGTCTACGTAGGCGTCTCCGCACACATAGACAAAATCGGGCCGCGAAATCCCCTGCGCCCTCATCTCCTCCTTATTGACCGGCAGAAAACCGTTGTCCATATATCTTACCTCCCAAGCGCCGCGCGCTCTTCTTTCGTCAGCGGCCGGTACTGCCCCGGTTTTAAATCTTCGGGCAGCACTAAAGGCCCCATGGCAATCCGCTTTAAATAGACAACCTCTTTTCCGACCGCCGCAAACATCCGCTTTACCTGGTGATACCGTCCCTCTGAAATCGTCAGCTCTGCTTCCGACGCCCTTCCGCCGGAAAGAATCACAAGCTCCGCCGGCAGCGTCGGTTTATCGTCTCCGATGTCGATTCCTCTCCGGAAAAGACAGGCCTCTTCATCCGTAACTTCGCCGTCCACTTTCACATAATACGTTTTTTTCACATGCTTCGCGGGGCTTAACAGCGCGTGCGCCAGCGCGCCATCGTCCGTGAGCAGAAGCAGCCCCTCCGTGTCGAGATCCAGCCGCCCGACGGGAAAAAGGCCGCCCCGGACGGTATCGGGCAGATAGTCAAGCACCGTCCGGTGCACGCGGTCGCTCACGGCGCACACACACCCCGCCGGCTTGTGCAGCAGATAATATGCAAAACGGGCATACGTCAGTTTTTCTCCGTTTACGCAGACCTCGTCTGCCGTCTCGTCTATTTTCATCTCCGGCCGCACGGCAGAGACGCCGTTTACGGTAACCTGCCCGGCCCGGACTTTTTTCTTTACTTCGCTTCTCGTACCGACGCCAAGGCCGGCTAAATATTTATCCAGTCTCACTGACATCCCTTTCCGCTATCGATGCGCCTTCCTGGAATTTTTAATTTTTTCGATTTTACCGGTATCAATCCACTCTTCGGTAAAACCGCAGGAACAGCAGATATGGCGGTCCACGCCGACCGCCGAAAAGATCGTGCCGCCGACCATAATATTGTTGCCAGATCCATAGGCGCCCGCATATCCGTCCACGATCAGAATATCATTTCCGCCGCATTTCGGGCATTTCTTCGTATTTTTCATCTGATTCCTCCATCTTCCGGTCAGCCGTCACAGCCTCTCCCCGTTTTTCTTCCACAGATATCGCAGCATCGGGTAAGAATTGACACTGAACTCATTTCCCTCATCATCGTTTAAGTAAATTCCCAGATGCAGATGTACGTCAAAATTTCCCGTCGTCCCCGGTATGTCACTGTAGCCCGTATCCCCCATGAATCCGAGAAACGTGCCGGCCGACACCCGCTCCCCGACGGCAAACTCCTTCGCATACTCCGCCATATGTGCGTAATAAAAATAGGCGCCGGAACTACTCCTGATCCCGATCCGGTAACCGCCAAGACGCAGCCAGCCGATGTTTTCCACGACACCGTCGGTCATGCTGTAGATGGGATATATCCCCCTGCGGTTGACGGTGGCCATAATATCGGTCCCTTCGTGTCCCCGCTCGCCGCCAAACGTCCGGCTCTGCATCCAGCTGTTCTCAAACGCGACCCCGGCATCGGGATCTCCCGAAACGCCTCCGACCGGAAAGCGTTTCAGATCATTCCAGACCGCATGGATATCGTCTTTGATTGCCCGGAATGCATCGGGCTGGTATCGTTTTGCAAAGGAAACTTCCTCCGCCAGCAGTCCGGGATCCGCAACGCCGCCGTCCTTTGCAAAATACACCGCCAGCAGCTCACAAAACCGGTCCACATCTGAATCCGCAGCGTCCAGAAACCCGTCGACCACATCCTCCGGCACCTGATGGCTCCTGAAATTTGCAAAAGCCGTCTCGTATGGGAAACAATTTATCTGAAGTATCCTCTCTTCTATCCCCTCCAGCAGCAGCACGTTAAAAAGCGCCAGCGCCACCAGTAAAAGCAGAATGCGAATACGGTTCAGACTCATTTTTTCCACCGCTTTAACAGTTCCACCAGAAACCGGTACACACGCTCGGTCGAAGAAATGCTTAAGCGTTCCCCC
>CANDFU010000251.1 GCA_947384095.1 uncultured Roseburia sp.
GCCTCTGTGACGTTTTGTGGGGCTTATATTGGGAAGTTTTCTGATTGGGGTGGGGGAAATGTCGGGTGATGGTTTATAAGAGCTGAATGAGCCTTATATGCTCATATTTTTCCATAAAGCATACAAGGCTTACACAAGGAATGGTTTCATAAATCTTTATATATCCATCCCCCATTTTCATCCTGCCCGATTACATGCTCGTCATACCAGCGGTTACAGTACTCGGCGTACTCCCGATACTGCCTTTCTAATTCCAGTACACTATTATCTGTCTCAGGTAAATGTCTGGCCTTTCCCTGTGACCGTTTTCTCGCTTTTGCTTTCTCAAAGCTGATTATCTTCATTCCGTTGCCTCCTTCTGGTTTTTAGTTTTTGTCATTATGGTAAAATTCAGGCACTAAAATAAGTCCACAATCAACTTCAGATATGACTGACTATGGACTTATTCAGATGTCCAAATATTTGATAATTCTACTCTAATCACTACACCATTTACTACACCATTTTTACGTTGTACTACACCATTTTGCGATAAGTTACGATACTTTGATATTTTTTCTCATATGCCGCAAAGCCGCAAAACAGCCGTATTTCAGCTACTTTCACTCCCTACCGGTCCTCCACTACCTGGAAAATATAAAATTTCAGATAATAACTTTCATCCGCCGCCCACAAAATCGGATGATCCGGCGCCTGCGTGCGGTACTCAACCTGCCGCAGCCTTTTATGCACGTTCGCCGCGGCCTGGCTGATTGTCTTTGTAAACAATTCATAGTCCATAAAATGGGAACACGAACAGGTCGCCAGAAATCCTCCGGATTTCACAAGCTTCATTGCCCTTAAGTTTATTTCCCGATAACCCTTAACCGCATTTTTGACGGAATTTCTGGACTTTGCAAACGCTGGCGGATCTAAAATAACCACATCAAATTTCTCCCCCTGCCGTTCAAGCTCGGGTAGCAGCTCAAAGACATCCCTGCACACAAAATGTACAACATCTTCCAGGCCGTTTCGCCTCGCATTTTTTTCTGCCTGCCGTACGGCCGCCTCGGAAGCGTCCACGCCGAGCACGCTTTTGGCCCCGGCGATCCCTGCATTCAGGGCGAACGAACCGGTATGTGTAAAACAGTCCAGCACTTCTGCTCCCCGGCAGAGTTTTTGAATCGCCAGTCGGTTTTGTTTCTGATCCAGAAAAAAACCTGTCTTCTGTCCGTCCCGGACATCAACAATATACTGAACCCCGTTTTCCTCCATCGGAACGTCCGTGTCAAACGCGTCGCCGATAAAGCCTTTCACCCGTTCCATTCCTTCATTCAGACGTACTTTTGCGTCGCTTCTCTCATAAACGCCGCGAATCGCAATCCCGTCCTCCGCCATAACCCTTTTTATGTCATCGATGATTTCCAGTTTAAAGCGGTCGATCCCGAGCGCCAGCGATTCCACCACCAGCACATCCGAAAACTTGTCCACAACGATACCCGGCAGGAAATCCGCTTCCCCGAAAATCACACGGCAGCTTCCCGTGTCCACCGTCTTTTTGCGATATTCCCATGCATCTCTTACTCTGCCGAGTATAAATTCAGAGTCAACTTCCTGCTCCACGCGCCGCGTCATCAGACGTACCCTGATCTTCGACCGGCGATTGATAAATCCTCTCCCCATCGGATAACCGTCAAAGTCCCGGACGATCACAACGTCACCGTCTGCAAAATCACCCGTCACTGTATCAATCTCATTGTCAAATATCCACATCCCGCCCGCTTTTATCGTGCGTCCCTCTCCCTTTTTTAATGTCACAACTGCGCTCATTTCCTTCTCTCCTTTTCTGCCAACGTCTGATTTTTACATTTTAGCATGAAAAACACAGGATTTCCACAATCACATCCGGATACAGCCAATTGACGGCCACATTGATGTCTTTCCCGCAGGCTGCATATGGGAATAGTTGACAGATAAAGCGGGAGACGTTATCATAAAAAATAGAAAACAGGCACAGGCGTCATCCACAATATGGCGCGGGATTATGCACGGAGGTAAAAATGAAAAAATATGCATTTGGCGTAGACATCGGCGGAACCACCTGTAAAATGGGTTTTTTTGAAACCGGAGGAACCCTGCTCGACAAGTGGGAGCTAAAAACAAATACCGCAGACAACGGTTCCTCAATTCTCTCAGATGTCGCGAGGGCAATCGACAATAAGCTGGCCCAGGAGGGCATCAGCAAAGACGATATCCAGGGTATCGGCATCGGCGTGCCGGGACCGGTCAACAGCAGCGGCATCGTCAATCGCAGCGTCAACCTTGGGTGGAGCGTCGTCGATGTAGCTCATGACCTCGGCTCCTTAACCGGCCTTATGGTAAAAGTGGGAAACGATGCCAATGTCGCCGCCCTTGGCGAGATGTGGCAGGGCGGCGCGAAAGGCTGCCGCGACGTCGTGATGGTAACGCTTGGCACGGGCGTAGGCGGCGGCGTCATCGTGGATGGCAAAGTCGTGGCAGGAGCCTGCGGAGCCGGCGGCGAAATCGGTCATATCACAGTCAGCGACGACGAAATTGAGCCCTGCAACTGCGGCCAGTACGGCTGTCTGGAGCAGTACACCTCTGCAACGGGTATTGTAAGGGTCGCAAAGAGAAAGCTGGCAAAGACGGCTGACGAAACCAGCCTCCGAAAATTTCCGGAGCTGACTGCCAAAGATATTTTTGACGAGGCGAAAGCCGGCGATGAGGTCGCCCTCGGTCTCGTAGATGAGGTCTGCAAAATCCTGGGCGCGGCGCTCTCCAATATCGCATGCGTCGTCAACCCCGAGATTATCGTTATCGGCGGCGGCGTATCCAAGGCCGGCGATATTCTGCTGGACGCTATTCAGAAGCATTTTATCGAGACATCTTTCCATGCCGCCAGAGACACACGGTTCGCGCTGGCGGGGCTTGGAAACGACGCCGGAATGTACGGCTGCGTAAAACTGCTGCTGGATTAACCCACACAAAAACAGCGTGTCACAGTAAAATTGCCCAGGCAGAATTACTGCGATACGCTGTCTTCATTTTTATGTCATTTCGATTTCCTGATCAGCACACGCCCTGTGCCAGCATTGCCTCCGCAACCTTCTCAAACCCGGCGATATTCGACCCGGCGACATAATTGCCTTCCATGCCGTAGCGCTTCGCCGCATCGTCGATATTGTGGTAAATATTCACCATAATCTGCTGCAATTTGGAATCCACTTCCTCAAATGTCCAGCTCAGTCTCTCGCTGTTCTGCGTCATCTCAAGTGCAGATGTCGCAACGCCGCCTGCATTGGCAGCTTTTCCGCAGATAAACCATACGCCGTTCTCCTGCAGATATTTCGTCGCATCCAGGCTCGTCGGCATATTCGCTCCCTCGCAGACTGCTTTGCAGCCATTCGCCACAAGCTGCTTCGCGTCATCAATCAATAACTCATTCTGCGTTGCGCACGGAAGGGCGATGTCACACTTAATCTGCCACACACCGCGTCCCTCATGGTATTCGGCATTCGGTCTCGCCGCCGCATACTCCGTGAGGCGGGCACGTCTGACTTCCTTTACTTCCTTCAATAAAGCAACGTCAATTCCGTCCGGATCATAAATCCAGCCTGTCGAATCCGAACAGGTGACAACCTTTGCCCCCATCTGCTGCGCTTTCTGCGCCGCATAGATCGCAACATTTCCTGCGCCCGATATTGCAACCGTTTTTCCTTCCATGGATTCGCCGTGGCATTTCATCAGCTCTTCCGTAATGTACAAAAGACCGTATCCCGTCGCCTCCGTGCGCGCAAGGGACCCCCCATATGTCAGTCCTTTCCCTGT
>CANDFU010000252.1 GCA_947384095.1 uncultured Roseburia sp.
GAGATGACGAGAGGTGACTGGAGTTCAGACGTGTGCTCTTCCGATCTTCCTTGCTCCGACACCTCTTTGGCAGCTGCCGCCCGCGCCATCTGCCCGGCGATCCCCTCTTCGATCGCAAGGACATTCTCCTGGTACAGATCATCCCTCCCTGTGATGGAGGTAAAGATTTTCATCATCTCCTTGTAATCCTCAAAATGTTCCACCTCAAAATATGCCGCCGTAATCCCTGCGGACTCCAGCGTATCCTTTAACCTGGCATGTCCCTCAATCGCCGCCGATAAAATGACAAAATCGACATCCGCCGCAATCATCTCTTCCACATTCGGCGCCTTCACGGACCCCAGATTTACCAGCCCCTTCGGAAACGAAGAAGAGGCAAGCAGACTGCCCGCGTCCTCCGTCACCGCCACAAGCGGACCGCCCGCCAGAAGCCAGGCATCCGCATAACTTTCCGAGAGCACCGCCGTATTGTCAAAATGCTCCACCGTCACGGAATTACCCAGCGCGTCCGTAAACGTAACCGCTGCAGATGCCCCGGATCCATCCTCTGTTCCGGCAATTCCGCTTCCGGCCGCGTCAGCCCCTCCTTCTGCCTCTTTTTCCGAACCTGCGGCCGCCTGCCCATCCTCCGTCTGCAAAATCCCCGCATCTTCCCGCACTTTATTTTCCGCCGTATCCTTCCGGCCGCACCCCGCAGTCCCCGACACGACTGCCAGGGAAAGCAGCACACACAACACCCATTTTTTCATAAATAAGCTTCCCTCTCTCCTCTCTTTTTCCTGTTATTCTATCACTCCCACTACCGATGCGCCAGAAAAATTTCAAAACACAAATACCTTTTTTTGTTGTTTTGTACCGGAAAAACACCGCGCGATGCGAATAAGGAAACGGTGATGACAGAAAAAAAGAATCCGGCTCAGCCGGATTCCCTGCCTGGGGCGGGCTTTTATTTCACAGGAAAGCCAGATGCTTCCGTCCTTCACAGCAACAAGGTCTTTCCTATGAAACCAGCGCAAACTCATATCCTTTCTCCCTGACCTGATCGATAAAGCGCCCCAGCACTGCCGTGTTTGTCTTCGACTCCGCGTGCAGGAGATAGACTGCGCCCGGATGAAGTTTTTCGATCATTTTTTTCAGGCTCTCTTCCTCGTCGGGCTGGTTTTCCACATCATAATCCAGATAAGCAAAACTCCAGAACACACTCCTGTAGTTACAGTTGTTTACAATGGCAAGCGACTGTTCGCTGAACTTTCCCGCCGGATAGCGGAAAAGATGCATCTCATAGCCAAAATTTTCTTTGATATAGGCATGGTTTTCGAGCACTTCTTTCTGCTGCTCCTCCATCGACAGAGACGGCAGTCCGGCCGACGGATGCGTCACACTGTGATTTCCGACGGCGTGCCCCTCCGCGATCATACGCTTTACCAGATCCGGTTCCTGCTTCGCATACGGCTCTGTCACGAAAAAGACGGCTTTTACGTTTTTCTCCTTAAGCGTATCGAGTATGGAAGCTGTACATCCATACTCGTATCCTTCATCGAGCGTGAGATAGATCGTCTGGCTCTCCTCGCCGATGAACAGGGCGTTTTTGTCGCCATACTGCTGCTGTGCGGTGAGCGCGCCGGTGGGACGATTCTTCTCATCGACGTTGCTCCCCTGTCCCCAGTCCATGCTCCGACTGTCAAGCGTCTCCACACTGGCAATTCTGGGGTATTCGGGCACTGCGGCGGGATCGTCCTCCGTGCCGTCCTCCGTATTCTCCGTTGAAACATTGCCGGACGCCGGCGTCTGCGCTCCGCCCCCGGCGTCTGTCCGCCCGGACGGATCCCAGCCCGAGGACGTTAAAACCGCATCGCCGATCGCCGCCGCATAGGCGTCCAGATTTTCGTCAAACAACTGATTGTCCCCGGCATGATTGATAAACCCGAGCTCTATCAGACAGGACGGCATGTCCGTGTGGCTGTTCACATAATAATCCTTGTTCTCCGTCTTCTGCGTTCCCTTTTTCACGCCGCGGTCCCGCGACACCCCGACGCCTGCCAGGCCGTTCCTGATATTTGTCGCAAGCGTCATGGTATCTTCCGAAGCCTTTCCCTCGATCCAGACCTCGATTCCATTTCCGTCCCCTTCGTTCCGGTGCAGGGAAACAAAAATATCCGCCTTGCTCCTGTTCGCAATCTCACAGCGCGCCTCAAGGCTGAAAAACGTATCGTCGTCACGCGTCATCACAACCCTGGCGCCCTTCTCCTTCAGATATGCCTCGACCGCCTGCGCCGCTTTCAGATTGTCAGCCTTCTCGGTCCTGCCGCCGCTCACCGAACCGTCATCCTTTCCCCCATGCCCGGCGTCCAGACAGATTAACGGCCCGCTTACCGTCTGCGTCTGCGAATCGCTGATAATGCTGCCGACGATCTTTTCGACTTCCTCACTCTCAGACGAGCGGTTAATCATCCAGCCCAGCCCCTGAAACGCCGCAAGCACCACAAGAAGCTCCAGGGAACAATATGCAATGCTGATTAAATTTCTAAGATATTTCTTTTTCCGCTTCTCTCTGTTCAAATCCGTTCACTCTCTGCCTTTTCCTGTTTTTTCCTACTATTATTCTAGCCTGACTGCGGAAAAAACGCCAATGAATAATTTCTTAAGATATTATGGCGATACCATGAATGGTTTATAGAAGAAACTGTGCCAGCGCATAATTGCTCAGATCCTGTCCTTTTTCCGAAAGATAAACCCTGCCCGCCCGTTTCATCAGCAGTTCTTCCTCCTGAAGCTTTGTGAGAACCTCATAGTAGACCGCCTCGATCGGCACGCCAAATGCCTGTTCAAATTTTTCCCTTGATATCCCTTCGATCATTCTTAAACCCAGAAACATAAATTCCTCGATCTGTGCCTTGCGCGTGATGCGCTCCGCAGAGACATGCAGATTTGTCGCAGGAACCGCGTCCAGGTACGTAAACTCGCCTTCTCCCCTGTCCTCGGTCACCTCATTCTGGACAACGACTTCTTTTATCTTTTCCGTCCCGCCAATATACGCGTAAAGCTCTCTCGTGTTGCTATAGCGGATATTTTCCATCAGAGACGCCGCCCCCAGACCGAGACCGAGATAATTGTCCCGTTCCCAGTATCCGATATTGTGCCTGCACTCATAACCGCGCCGCGCAAAATTGGATACTTCATAGTGGACATAACCAGCCTCTTTTAAAATCTGTTCCGTCACTTTTGTCATCCGGTACAGATCATCCTCTGAGGGCAGGGCCACCGGTTTCATGCCGGCGTGCTGTTTGACGGCGTCAAACTTATAGAGATCATAAAAGGGCGTCCCTTTTTCGATCATCAGCGTGTACACGGAGATATGTTCCGGCCCCAGGCCGGCAACCTGCCTTACCGCGCACATACAGTCCTCTACCGTCTGCCGCGGCAGTGCATTCATCAGGTCCACATTGATATTCTCAAATCCCCAGGCACGCGCCGTCTCATAAGTGCGCAGAAACTGGTCAAAGGTATGGATGCGCCCGAGATGCTTTAACTGTACATCGTCGGTCGACTGCATGCCGATGCTTAAGCGGTTGATTCCTGCCTCCCGGTAAACGGCAAATTTGCGCTCCGTCAGCGTCCCCGGGTTGCACTCAATGGAAATCTCAGCATAGGGCGATATGACAAAACAGCGCCGCACCGCTTTCATCACAGCCTGAATGGCCTCCTCCCTGAGCCAGGAAGGCGTGCCGCCGCCGATATAGACAGTCGTCACCGTATATTCAAAACAACGCGGTCCATAATAAGCAATTTCCCGAAGCAGCGCCTGAACATAGGCGTTGT
>CANDFU010000253.1 GCA_947384095.1 uncultured Roseburia sp.
GTCGTGATTCAGGACGTCGACTCAGTGTTCGACATCGACACGATGAAGGCGATCAGGGATAAGGTGTGCGGGCTGTCGAAAAAGACGTATCAGACGGATGCCCTGGACGACGTCTCGATCCGTCTGATCACGGACCATATCCGCTCCGCGACGTTCATGATTTCGGACGGCATCATGCCGTCGAACGAAGGCAGAGGCTATGTGCTCCGGCGTATCATCCGCCGTGCGGCCAGACACGGGAGGATGCTGGGCATTGACGGAACTTTTATGGCGAAGCTTGCGGCGACGGTGATCGCCGAGAGTAAGGACGGTTATCCGGAACTCGATGAAAAGAAGGACTTTATTTTTAAGGTGCTCACGCAGGAAGAGGAGAAGTTTGACCGGACCATCGACCAGGGGCTTGCGATCTTAGGGGAGATGGAGGCGGAGATGGAAGCTGCGGGCGCTAAGGTGCTCTCCGGCGAAAATGCGTTCCGCCTGTACGATACGTTTGGCTTTCCGGTAGATCTGACACGTGAGATTCTGGAGGAAAAGGGATTTGCAATTGACGAGGACGGCTTTGAGGCGGCGATGAAGGTGCAGCGTGAAACCGCACGCAAGGCCCGTAAAGTGACAAATTATATGGGGGCGGACGTGACGGTGTACGAGTCGATTGATCCTTCTGTCACGACGAAATTTGTCGGATATGACCGTCTGGCTCACGCATCGAAAGTTACGGTGATGACGACGGAGACGGAGATCACCGAAGCACTCTCGGACGGCGAAACCGGGACAATTTTTGTGGAAGAGACGCCGTTTTACGCGACGATGGGCGGGCAGAATGCTGATACCGGTCTGATCAGAAGCCTGGATCAGTCGTTTGTCTTTAAGGTGGAAGACACCGTAAATATGCTCGGCGGCAAGGTGGGGCATATCGGCAGGGTGGTGAGCGGCATGGTAAAAACGGGCGATACGGTGGAGCTTTCCGTGGACGCCGGGAAGCGTGCTGCAATCGGGAAAAACCATTCGGCAACGCATCTTCTGCAGAAGGCGCTCCGCACGGTGCTGGGGAGTCATGTGGAGCAGGCGGGTTCCGACGTGAACGCAGACCGGCTGCGCTTTGACTTTTCTCATTTTTCAGCGATGACGCCGGAGGAGATTAAGAAAGTGGAGGCAATCGTAAATGAAAAGATTGCGGCTGCACTTCCGGTTGAGACGGAGGTTATGAGCCTTGAGGAGGCGAAGAAGACGGGCGCGATGGCGTTGTTTGGCGAGAAGTACGGCGAGAACGTGCGCGTCGTAAGGATGGGGGATTTTTCAGTCGAACTGTGCGGCGGTACGCATGTCGAAAATACCGGCGCGATTTCTTCGTTTAAAATTGTATCGGAAACGGGAGTCGCGGCCGGCGTCAGAAGAATCGAGGCGTTGACGGCGCAGGGGGTTTTTGCGTACTACGACAGGATTGAGGAAGAGCTCTTATCGGCGTCGAAGGCAGCAAAGACGACTCCTGCCGGGCTTACGGATAAAATCGTGCATCTGATGGCGGAGCTGAAGGCGCTGCAGAGTGAGAATGAGTCCTTAAAGAGTAAGGCGGCGAAAAATGCGCTTGGCGACGTGATGGATCAGGTTGTGGAAATAGGTGGTGTAAAACTCCTGGCCGTCGGCGTCGAGGGCGTGGATATGAACGGGCTCAGGGATCTGGGCGATCAGCTCAAAGGGAAACTGGGCGAGGGCGTCGTCGTCCTGGCCTCGGCCAGGGACGGCAGAGTCAGTCTGATTGCGATGGCGACTGAGGGCGCGATGGCAAAGGGCGCACATGCCGGAAATCTGATTAAGCGCATTGCCGGGAAAGTGGGCGGCGGCGGCGGCGGACGGCCGAATATGGCGCAGGCGGGCGGAAAAAATGCAGCGGGTATCCCGGACGCGGTCGCGGAGGCAAAGGCGGCGCTGGCGGAGCAGATCGGCCGGGATGCGTGTGAGGGCAAAGTGGCAGGAGGACAAGGATGAGCAGAATCGGAATTTTTATGGCGGACGGCTGCGAGGAGATCGAGGGCCTTGCCGTGGTTGATATCGTGCGTCGTGCGAAGATGGAGATCGTGATGATTGCCGTTTCGGGAAAAAAGGAAGTGACGGGCTCGCACGGGATTACGTTTCTGGCGGATGCGGCGGCGTCGGAGATGGATTTTGAGGAACTGGATGGGATCGTACTTCCGGGCGGAATGCCGGGAACGCTGCGTCTGGGAGAAGATGAGACGGTAAACGCCGTCCTCCGGCGCTTTGCATCGGAGGGAAAGCTGATCGGCGCGATCTGTGCGGCGCCGAGCGTGCTGGGGGCGGCCGGAATCCTTGCGGGAAAGCGTGCCGCATGTCATCCGGGGTTTGAAGAGAAGCTGACGGGTGCCGACGTCTCTCGGGAGGAGGTTGTTGTGGACGGCAATCTGATCACAAGCCGTGGCATGGGAACCGCGATACCGTTTGGCCTTGCGATCGTGCGTTATTTTTCAGATGACGATACGGTGGAGGAGATCAGAAAAGGGCTGGTTTATCGGGCCTAGAATGTACACCGGAGCGTGTCCGGACAAAATCACGCCGCATCAGCCGTTTATCCGGCCGATGCGGCGTGATTTGTATTCGGGTATTTTTAATCTGGAACGTGCATCCTTATTTGGACATCTGCTCTTCCTGCTTCATGATCATCTTTTTGACCATTTCGCCGCCGATGCTGCCCGCCTGTGCGGAAGTAAGGTCGCCATTGTAACCTTCTTTTAAAGGTACTCCGATCTCACTGGCTACTTCCTGTTTGAAACGATTCATCGCTTCTTTTGCCTGCGGTACGGCCATCTGATTGCTGTTAGAACCTGAACTGTTTGTTGCGCTCATGGTTTTCACCTCCATAAAAATGTGTTGTTTTCTTTGGGGATATTCCCCTCTGTGAGAGCGCGGCAGTTTTCGCCGCGGCTCCTAATCCTATTATTTACAGCCACGGAAATAATATGTTGGAAATTATTGAGAATCAGGATGCCTGTGCGCCCGTGCTCCTTGCGTGCAGCGGGGAGGCATACGGTGAGCCGGATCGTATTTTGTGGAAAAATATTGAGAATTTTCTTGACAATGGAAATGAGATGTGCTTATACTAACACTATGCAGTCAGTGCAGTGTTCGATTTTGAGGAAAAGGAGGTAAGAATAATGTCAGGATTGAGATTTTTGAACATATCAGAGAACCAGAAGAGACATTGTATTACCTCGGTGGTGTTTTCAGCCAGCATTGTGGGGAGCAGTATGTTTGTGCGGACGCGTGGAGCGTGTCCCGTATGCAGATCGTAGCGTCTGTCTGCTTCCATAGATGGCGGAATTATTTCTGTGAACCGCAGAGCCCGTGGTAAGGATGCCACGGGTTTTTTGTCATATAAAAAAAGCATTTTATATGACAAAAAGGCCTGCGGGCGGAACCGCCCTGCGTCGGAGAGGAAGAAAGCCGCATAAGAAGCGGCCCGACGCAGGCGGGGAATCCGTCAGAGCGGATTCTGATGTCATAAAAAAAGCATTTTATATGACAAAAAGGCCTGCGGGCGGAACCGCCCTGCGTCGGAGAAGACATGCCGGGAGAAAAGGAGGATATTTGTGAAAAAGTTACATATTTATATCAGACGCCAGTGGCCTTTGTATCTGTTTGCCATTGCTTCGATGGTGACGGCGATTGTCCTGGACATGATTTATCCGAAGATCACGCAGGATATCGTCGACGATGTGATTTTAGGCGGCAGGACAGAGCTTCTGACAGGGCTTCTGGCCGGAATCGTGGCGGTGGGAATCGGGCGGTGTATTTT
>CANDFU010000254.1 GCA_947384095.1 uncultured Roseburia sp.
CGACGCAATGACGGCTTTTGACGAGGCCTTTGATCAGGTAAAAATTCCCGTTACATCCATCCCCATGGTTCTTTACAGCGGTTATTGCATGAAAAAAGATCAAAAAGCCTTTTCTGGCCTTATCGGCCCGATCCGGGATTTTCTGGAGCATTACAATGACAACGAAGAATACAAACAGTATGTCCGGTCCGGCACAGGAAGCGCAGAAAATGTACGCGGACGTTTCGACTACTGGAAAAACATCGTAAAAACAGCATAGCAGAAAGAACGGCGGAAAGAAAACTGCCGCATCCAACGATCTGAGTGGATGCGGCAGTTTTTTATTTCATCAGGAAAGAACGTGTTGCTCTGGCGCGCTAACGCATCTGGCCTTCCTATGAAATAAAAAACTCTCCGGCGGATGCACACAGCCCGCTTCGCCGGCTCGCGCCGCACGGAGTACGCAGCCAGAGCGCGCACTCCCGATTGAAAATCCTATACACTTTTATAGTAACAATATGGGGGGAACTGACTATGAAAATAATGAAAACCCGGCAGATCAGGCATTACAGACAGACCATCCAGCGGCTCCTGGCCGAAAATGAAACACTCAGAAACAGACTAAAGCAATATGAAGAAAGCGACTTCTTACAAATAGCCGCTGAGACCGCGAAAACGAAAACCAGATATGAAGCACTCATGAGAGAAGCGGCCCGATACAAAGAAGAATACGAACAGCTCGCCAGGGAACAGAAAATAAGAAACAGGGAAGGTGATAAAAATTGGCGAAACTACTATTTGACTCGCAAAATCAGTTAGATATCCCCACGCTCATTCTTGAGACAAAAAGCGGGGAAAGATCCGGCTCCATCGGCGGCGTAACCGGACTGACATATAAAAAGGCCATTGGAACAGACAGTATCCATTTTGTCGTACACAAATACGTCGACGGGACTTTAAATCCCCTGTGGGATGAAATTACAGATCTGAAAACTCTTTTTATCCCGGAATACGGTGAAAAATTTGAAATAAAAGTATCATATGAAGACGCGGAATACGAGACGAAATCCGTCAGCGCAGTCTCTCTGTGCGAGGCAGAATTGTCACAGATCCTACTGCGCAATTTTGAAGTCAACACAGAAACCGACATCGCACGCGACGATTACAGGCTGACTGTATTTTACGATCCCGATCACCCCGAAGCCTCGCTGCTGCACAGAGTCCTGTCGGCAAAGGCCCCCTCTTATCAGATCGGCGAAGTCGATGAAACCCTGCGCAGTCTTTCTTATGAATTTTCCGCGGACAACACAGACGTCTATCAGTTTCTGACAGGCGAAATCGCAGAAGAAATGCGGTGTATCTTCCTCTTTGATTCAATGACCAGGACCATTCACGCATATGACCTGAACAGCACATGCAATGACTGTTTTGAAACCACCCTTGGAATACCGTCTGACAGGCACTACCGCGGCGACTTCCACGATGTGTGCCCCAATTGCGGGAGCAGAAATATAAAGAACGGTTTCGGCCGGGACACCACCATTTTGATCGACAGGGAAAACCTTGCCCGTTCCATCGTCGTCGAAAGCGATGCCGACGCCTTGAAAAATTGTTTTTACGTAAAAGGCGGGGACGATGTGATCACGGCGGCATTCTGTCTGATCAACCCGAACGGCACACCCTATCTTTATTATTTTCCGCCCCGGGAGCTCGACAAAAGTGCACCGGACCGCATTTACAAATTCCCGGATGAACTGATTGACGCGCTAAACGCATACGATAAGGATTACAGATATTATCACGCACAGCACACCTTTGATCCGTCCCGTTTATCACACATTTATCATCCCGGGACCAACAGCTTTACTCCTGCCGCCTACGATCCGCACAACACCGATTTCACATATATCGCGGCCTACAATGCCGTCGTAGAAAAAATCTCCGGCCTCTCTGACCACGCTCCCTATCACGACTGCATCCATTACATAAGCAGCCTCACCTTTCGGGGACAGGGCGCGCTCGTGGCCGCTTATTTTAATTCCATCGATTTTGAAACGTTTGTACAGACGAAAATGATGCCGCCCTATGAGATGGAGGGCAGCTCCAAGGAGGAAGCCATCCAGAAACTGACGTCGGCCGGTATCGGCACGATCGCCGTCTCCGGATTTGGCAGCGCAACGACCAGAACCGTCGTCGACAATGCCGTGTTGATGACCGCAAAGACCATCGTAAACACCGCGCTTTTTGACGTCGGAATCGAGTCCAGCAGTTATACCACCGGAAGCTCTTCCTGGAGCGGCCGGTTTGTCATCACAGACCGCCGGGATGATAATACAGAAACAAGGACGATCGTCTCGCCGCAAAACGTAACCTTATCTGTCAACGGCGACATCCCTGCCTACTGCAGAACCCGCATAAAATCGATTCTCTCCAAAAATGATCTGCCGGCCACAGAGCCTTTATACGATCTCACCGTGACAGACGCCGATTTTAAAAACAGAATTGCCCTTTTCGGCGCAGACCAGCTTAAAATTCTCTACAACGTCATGCAAAGCTGTCTTGACGTACTGCAGGAACAGCTTGACAAAAACAGAACCCGGAAAGATAACAGCGTATCCGATGAACTGAAACGATACTACTCCATTTATCACGGGCGTATGGGCGAAATTGCCGCAAAGCTATCCGAAAGAGAAGCAGATGTGAATATCATCCGCCGATACAACGCGCTGCTCCGCTCCTATATTGAAACCGTACGGTCCATTCTCAGCTTTCCATCCTATCTCGCACAGTACGCAAAGGCACACGCGCTTTCCGTCGACCTGTGGGAGCTTTTTAACCTGCACCGCCGCGAAGAGACGTATCACAACAGCCACATTATTTCCGATTCCCTAAAAAGCAGCAGCGATATCATACGCCACGCCGGAGCCCTGATGGAGCTGGCAAAAAAAGAACTGATCGCGGCCGGGACCCTGCAGTATTCCGTATCAGCTTCTCTCTCAAGCCTTCTCGCACTCAAGGAATTTGCACCGCTCACAGAACATTTTGAAATCGGAAACTGGATTCGCATCCGCACCGATATCCGGGAAGATGCGCCGGAGGATTCCATTTACCATTTAAGGCTTCTCTCCTATCAGATCGCATTTGACGATACGCAGGAAATCGACGTGGAATTTTCTACCGTCACAGACACCTGGAGCGGCATGCAGGATGCCGGTTCCGTTCTGGAATCGATCCAAGGCATCGCCTCATCCTACGACGGGGTAAAACGCCAGGCCGACAAAAACAGCGCAGCGGCAGATATCGTTGACGGCTGGGTCGCAAAAGGCCTTGATGTGACAAATCAGAAAATCGTCAGCAGCACGGACTGCCAGACTTTTGTGATCGACGAACACGGACTTCTGGCAAGAAGCCATGATGATCTCACCGATGTGTACGACCCCTGTCAGCTAAAAATCCTGCACAACGGCCTCTACACGACCCACAACCGCTGGGAAACGGTGGACACGGGAATCGGCTCATTTATTTATTTCGACCCGAAAAATCAGTTCAGGGAAACCGTCGGATACGGCCTTATCGCAAAAACCGTCGTCGGCTCCCTTATCCTGGGGGAAAACCTTGGAATATACAATAAAACCGGTTCCATGCGCTTTGATGAAGAGGGGCTTGTCATCTCAAACGGGAAAAATACGGTTTTTATCCGGCCGGACAAAGCGGCATTCGAAATCTGCCGTGGAACCACAAAATTGTTCTACCTGGACACAGACGGAAACGCAACGTTCCGCGGAACTATTTATGCGGATTCGGGCGAATTTA
>CANDFU010000255.1 GCA_947384095.1 uncultured Roseburia sp.
CTCCCCCTCCGCCCTGTCCCGATTCACATCGATCATAACCATTTCCGAAAATATACCGCTCTGCATCAACGCAAATGCCGCAGAAGAACCGACAAAACCACAGCCGATCATCGCAGCTTTACCTCTGTTTATCTTTTCCATATGCATCTCCTTTCGCTAACATAGATTATGCCCGTTTCCGGCTTTCTTATCACATTTTCTGCCTTCAGCCCCGATTCTTTTTCCTGCAGTTTATGACAGACCACAGGCCCCGCAGCCCGACGGCGTGGCGGCGCAGCCGCCCAGGGCAGTCTCCCGCAGCTCATAGGGTATCTTTTTTCCGACAAGATACATCGTATCAAGCATTTCGTCAAAAGAAATCAGCTGGCGGATCCCCGACAGTGCGATTTCGGCTGCAATCAGGGCGTTGGCCACTCCGGCCGCATTGCGGTTCTGGCAGGGATACTCCACCAGCCCCCGTACCGGGTCGCAGACCAGGCCGAGCATATTCATCAGAACCGTGGATGCCGCATACAGGCTCTGCTGCGGCGTGCCCCCCGTCAGTTCCACCGCCGCGGATGCCGCCATTGCGGCCGCAACGCCCGCCTCGGCCTGGCAGCCGCCGACAGCCCCGGCCACTGTGGCATTGCGCATGGCAAGATAGCCGACGGCCCCGGCATTGAACAGTACATCCCTCACACGTGCATCGGGATAATTGTATTTCTGCTGCAGCGACAGCAGAAGCCCCGGAACGACGCCCGCGGATCCCGCCGTCGGCGCCGCGACAATCAGTCCCATGGACGCATTGACTTCCAGAACTGCCATCGCATAGGTAATACCACGGCTTAAGACGTCGCCGCAGAGATCCATTCCGTCCCTGTAGTGTCCCTCCAGTTTTTCTGCCTCGCCGCCGATCAGCCCGCCCATGGACTTCAGCGGCGATTTCAGCGGCGTAAACGCAGACTGCTTCATAATCTCAAGCGCCCTCTCCATCCGGCTGCAGACCTTATCCATCGATGTCTCACCGAGATCACATTCCCTTTGTTTCATCACATCCGAAATCAGACACTGCCTTCTGCCGCACAATTCCAGCAGCTCCTTCGCACTCTTAAAATCCGTCATCCATTTCCCCCTTACGCCTCTTCTTTCTGGACAATCATCACATCCATAATACCGGGATTCGCCAGAAGCTCATCCTGAATATCTGTGTAGAGCAGATCGTCCGTCTCTACGATCGTGTAGGCTTTCTGTCCCCTGGACTCCCGGAAAATGCGCATAAACGCAATATTGATCTTTTTATCGCCAAGACATCTTGTAATATGCGCCGCCACGCCGGGCTTATCCTGCTGAATGATGATCAACGCATTATATTCGCCGGTAAAGTCCACCTGTACCTGATTGATCTGCACAATCCGGATCTTTCCACCGCCCAGAGATTCGCCTCTCACAGTCATCGCCTCTCCGCTTTCGTCCGTCATCCTTATATCCACCGTATTCGGATGCACATCCGTCTCCTTCTCGTCGGTATGGAAGCAAAATTTAATCCCGCGCTCTGTGGCAATGGAAAACGAATCGCGGATTCTGACATCGTCTGTGGAAAATCCCATGATTCCGCCCAGAAGCGCCCGGTCTGTCCCATGTCCGCGATAAGTTCTTGCAAAAGAACCGTACAAAGTAAACTCCGCTTTCGCAAGTGTACCGCCCTTCATCTTCTGCGCCAGATACGCGATCGCACAGGCCCCGGCGGTGTGGGAACTGGAAGGCCCGATCATATTCGGGCCGATTACGTCAAACACGCTGATAAATGCCATTTTATTCCGTCCCTCTCCATCTCATCATCTTAAAAACGCAGTCCGCCATTCTCCATCCCGGCGCTGCTTTATGAACATTGTAGCACTTCCATCCAAAGAAAGCAATTCTTATTTCGAATATTTGTTCGATTTTGTATTTACATTTCTGCAAGTACGTGCTATAGTGTCATCAGATCATACAAAATCCGTGAAAGGAGCCTCCATGCCAGAACCAGTCATCTACCACATCGACGTCAATTCCGCATTCTTAAGCTGGGAAGCCGCGCGCCGTCTGAAGCGGGACCCACACGCCGCCGATATCCGCACCTTTCCCGCTGTCATCGGCGGCAGCGAAGAGACACGTCACGGCATCGTCCTCGCAAAATCCCCTTCCGCCAGAAAATACGGTATCCGCACAGGTGAACCGCTGGCGCATGCCCGCAGGAAATGCCCAGGTCTTAAGATCTATCCGCCCGATTACGCCCTCTATGTCGAGCGCTCTGAAGCCTTCTTATCTTTGTTGCGGCGCTACGCCCCCGCAGTGGAATCTTACAGTATCGACGAAGCTTTCTGTGATATGACCGGAACAAAAAATCTCTACGGCGACCCGGTCGCTTTTTCGCACAGCCTAAAAGAAAAAATCCACACAGAACTGGGCTTCACGGTTAACATCGGCATTTCCACAAACAGGCTGCTGGCAAAAATGGCCTCCGACTTCGAAAAGCCGGACAGGGTTCACACGCTTTTCCCCTCTGAAATCGCAAAAAAGCTCTGGCCGCTGCCGGTGGAAGACTTATTTTTTGTCGGCGGCTCCATCGCAGGAAAACTCCGCTCTCTGGGCATCCGCACAATCGGAGATCTCGCCCTCGAAAATCATGACAGGATCGTCTCTCTTTTCAAATCCCACGGAGACACTGTCTGGAACTACGCAAACGGTATCGAATCAACGCCGCTTACCCATGCGGCCCCCGCCAGCAAGGGCTACGGCAACTCCGTGACGCTCCCTTCCGATGTGACCGATCCGGCCACTGCCCGGCGGGTGCTTCTCTCGCTCTGCGAAACGGTCGGCGCCAGAATCCGTGCCGCCGGGGCATATGTGAGCGTGATACAGATACAGATCACTGACTGCGGATTCCGCCACACGTCCCGCCAGACGACGCTCCCTTCCCCTACCAATGTGACGGAACGGATTTATGAATCTTCCTGCCTTCTTTTTGACGCTGCCTGGGACCGCTCTCCCATCCGTCTGCTCGGCGTATCCACCGGAAGGGCGACATCCGAATTCTACGAACAATATAACCTTTTTGATATGGAACGCAATGAACGGCTTTCCAGACTCAACTCCGCCGTCGATGATATAAGAACCCGATTTGGAGAAGATGCGGTAAAGCGGGCGTGTTTTATTGAAAAAGACAGCGGAGGAAACAGTATTCCACATATGACCAGAGGTATGAACAAGGCAAAGCGGACGCCTGTCAGAAAATGACTGCCGCCCGCCCTCACACCTACGCAGCAGATTCTTCAAACTGCGAATTATAAAGATTTGCATAAAACCCGTCAGCCGCCAGAAGCGCGTCATGCGTACCCTGCTCGATGATATCCCCGTCCTTCATCACAAGAATCAGATCCGCATCCCGGATGGTCGACAGCCGGTGCGCGATCACAAAACTGGTACGTCCGCGCATCAGATTATCCATCGCCTTCTGAATCGACACCTCCGTTCTCGTATCGACGGAAGAAGTCGCCTCGTCGAGAATCAGAATCCGGTTATCCGCGAGAATCGCGCGCGCAATTGTCAGCAGCTGCTTCTGCCCCTGCGACACATTGCTGGCATCTTCGTTGAGTTCCATCTCATAACCGCCCGGCAGCGTCCGGATAAAGTGATCGGCATGCGCCGCCTTCGCCGCTGCGATGACTTCCTCGTCCGTGGCGTCAAGGCGTCCGTATCGGATATTTTCCATAATCGTCCCCTTAAACAGCCAGGTCTCCTGTAGATCGG
>CANDFU010000256.1 GCA_947384095.1 uncultured Roseburia sp.
CGAGCGCCGCGGCCGAACGGACGACAATCACTTTCAGCTCCTCCACCGTATAAAACTCCAGATGATGTACGACGCCGAAACGGTCCCTGAGCGGCGCTGAGAGCAGCCCTGCCCGCGTCGTCGCGCCGACAAGCGTAAACTTTGGAAGATCCAGACGGATGGAACGGGCCGTCGCCCCCTTTCCGATCATGATATCGATCACATAATCTTCCATTGCGGGATAGAGCACCTCCTCCACCTGGCGGTTGAGACGGTGAATCTCATCCACAAAAAGGACGTCCCTCTCCGTCAGATTGCTTAAGATCGCGGCCATCTCCCCCGGCTTTCCGATCGCCGGTCCCGATGTAATCTTCATATGCGTCCCCATCTCATTTGCGATAATGCCCGCCAGCGTCGTCTTCCCGAGGCCGGGCGGCCCATAAAACAACACATGATCAAGCGGCTCCCTGCGGCCCTTCGCCGCCTCAATATATATTTTCAGATTTTCCTTTGCTTTCTGCTGTCCGATATACTCGTCCAGCGTCTGGGGACGGAGGTTTTTTTCGATCTTGATATCCTCCTCCTGGACCTGGGTTGATATTACACGTTTTTCCATGATGTCTCCTGGTTTCTAAATTTAAGAATCAGAGGAGCGCCATATTCTTAAGCGCAGCCTTTAAAACCGCCTCTACCCCCATATTCTCTGCATCCGCAACACCGCTGACGGCTTTTGCGGCTTCCATGGGAGAATAACCGAGCGATGTAAGAGCCTGAACGGCCTCTTCCTTCACGCCGGCCGCGCCTTTCCCCCCATCCACCGCGGGCCCCGGCGCGCTCTCCCCAAAAACATCTTCTATGCTCAGCCTGTCCTTCAGCTCTAAAATAAGCCTCTGTGCCGTCTTTACCCCGACGCCCGGCGCCTTCGCAATCGCTTTCGCGTCGTCTCCGGCCACGGCGAACCGCAGATCGTCCGTTGTCATGACAGAGAGAATGGCAAGCGCCCCTTTCGGGCCGATTCCGCTGACGCCGATCAGCAGCCTGAAAATTCGCAGATCGTCCGTTGTCAGAAAACCGAACAACAGCACGGCATCCTCCCTGACATGCAGATAAGTATAAACTTTCACCGTCTCCCCGACACAGGGAAGCGCCCTGAATGTCTGTCCCGTCGTATAGATATGATATCCGATACCGCCCGTCTCCACAATAACCGCGTCTTCCTCCACACCGGCCAGTATTCCATTGATATATGCGTACATATTTTTCCTCATTTCCACACTGCTTTTGTCTTCTGGCGCACATTATAGCACACATCCGTTCGGAACACAAGTTTGTCATTATTTTATCCGGCCGCCGATCCGCAAAATGCACTCTCCTGCCGCAATTCCGATCAGAAAGCCTGTCACAATCCCTGCTGCCAAAAGCACGGGCATATAGTAAAAAATATGGTAATTTTCCACGATCAGCGCCGCTAAGGCCAGTTGCCCGATATTATGAAAAACCCCGCCGCAGATACTGACCGGAACCACTCCGAACTTTTCCGTCCGTCTGAGCACTGTCATCGCCAGAAAGCTGAGCAGCCCCCCTGCAAGGCTATAAATAATACTAAACAGATTGCCAAACAGGAATCCGGCCAGCACAATACGGACAACCGAAACCACAAACGCCTCTTTTGCCCCGACGCAGTATAACATCAGAACCACAACAATATTCGTAAGCCCCAGCTTTACTCCAGGAACCCCGAAATAAAAGGGAATCAGAGATTCCACATAGCTGAAAACCAGTGCAAGCGCCAGAAAAACGCCGAGATATGCCGTCTTATAAACAGATTTATTTCGCAATCGTATCCAACCCGCTTTCTTTTCCGCCCGCCACCTGCACCACGACACGGTTCGGAAGACAGACGATTGTCTCATTTTCTCCGGAAATCGCCTTCTGCTGTACACAGAGCCGGTCCGGACAGTCCGCCCAGGTCATATCCGCCGTCTGATCACGTATCGTCAGAACGTTCGTCGTCACACCGTCAATCCGGATGGGGATCTCCTGCTCCCTGTCAAGAGAATACTCTCCATACCGTTCTCCGTCAATCGTAACGACCACTCTGGCTCCAGGCGCCAGGCGCCACCGGCCGGACAGCAGCAGCATGGCTGCTGCCGCTGCAAAAACCGCAATAAATATTCTGTCGTTTCTGCCAAACCGCTTTTTTACTTCCGGCCCCTCTGCGCTCCGCCTCACGATAAGCCGTCCTTTCGCCTGCCAAGATAGTAAAAACCGCGGCACTCTGCAAGCTCGATATCCCAGATCTTCCCGATCATATCTGCCGTACCCGGAAAATGCACAACCGAATTGTTGTCAAGCCGCCCTGTCAGCAGCGTCTGATCCTGTTCGTTGATCTGCTCCGCCAGCACCGGAAGCGTCCGTCCCGTCAGCGCGGCGCTTTTTTCCGACGCGATTTTCTGAACCTCCCTTAAAAGCCGGTCAAACCTCTCTTTTGCAACTTCCTGGGGAACCTGTTCTTCCATCGCCGCCGCAGGCGTCCCGGTCCGCTTCGAATAGAGAAACGTGAATGCACTGTCAAACCGCGCCTTTCTCACAACGTCCATCGTCTCCATAAAATCTTCTTCGGTTTCCCCCGGAAACCCAACGATGATATCCGTCGTCAGCGCAAGCTCCGGCATCGCCTCCCTCAGCCTGTCCACAAGTTCCAGATAATGCGCTTTGTCGTATCTGCGATTCATCTTTTCCAGGATACGGCTGCTCCCCGACTGCAGCGGCAGATGCAGATGGCGGCAGATTTTCTCTGAACGCCGCATCACCCCGATCAGCTCGTCCGAAAGATCTTTCGGATGGGACGTCATAAAACGAATGCGCTCGATGCCCTCGATCTGTTCAATCTTTTCCAGGAGCGCGGCAAACGACAACGGGGTTTTTAAAGTTTTTCCATAAGAATTGACATTTTGTCCGAGCAGCATGATTTCGACCACGCCATCCGCCGCCAGACACCCGATCTCACGGATAATATCGCCCGGCTCGCGGCTCCGCTCGCGGCCGCGCACATACGGCACAATACAATAGCTGCAGAAATTATTGCACCCATACATAATATTAACGCCCGATTTGAAAGAATATTTCCGGTCGGACGGAAGCTCCTCCACGATCCGGCTGCCTTCCTTCCAGAGATCTATAATCATCGAATCCGACTCCCACGCCGCATCCAGCAGCTCCGCAAATTTGTAAATATTATGCGTCCCGAAAATCAGATCCACAAACCGATAACTTTCTCTGATTTTTTCCACGACAGACGGCTCCTGCATCATACAGCCACACAACGCGATGCGCATATGCGGATTTTTCTTCTTTTGACGCTGCAGTCCCCCGAGTCTGCCATATACCTTATTATTTGCATTTTCCCGGACGGTACAGGTATTATAAATGACAAGGTCCGCATCCTCCGTGTCTGTCCTGACGCAACCGATTTCTTCCAGAATCCCCGCGAGTTTTTCCGAATCCCTGGCATTCATCTGACAGCCGAAGGTAGTCAAGCTACACGTCAGCGGGCGCCCCAATTCTTCGGACTTTTTCTTCACGCTCTCCCGGCATTTCTTCATAAAATAGTACTGTCTGTCCGGTTCTTCTGCCGGCGCGTCTTTGCTTATATCCTGCGCTTCAATCATTCTATTGTATTCTTCGTTCATATATCATGAAATCCCTTCCTGTTTCTCTCATAGCCGAACAACGCTTTTATAGATCGGAAGAGCGTCGTGTAGGGAAAGAGTGTAGGTTATAGTGTA
>CANDFU010000257.1 GCA_947384095.1 uncultured Roseburia sp.
CGCCGTCAGCAGATAAAGAAGTACGGCCGCGCTTCCTGCCTTCAGACCTGCCTCCGTATATTTCTCCAGAAACGCGCAGCAATCCTTCCATATCATTTCCACGACCGTTTTAATGCTTTCTGTCCAATTGATCCCCGATAAAAAATCCGGCAATTTTCCCACCAGTGTATCCACTCTCCTGCTTATTTATTTTAGCCTGCATGATTTCCCACATGATAGACAGCGTCTCCGCACGGTTTTTCCGATTCAGCCGATGCAGACAGTCCCAGAATTCCTGTTCGGATATCTGACTTTCCTCTTCTATCCTGTTCCTCTTCCATTTCCTCCTGTTTAAAAGGCAGCTCTTCCATGTGCTCCAGAATTTCGTCCGCAGATACTCCATAGAATTTTGCCAGCTTATACAGAACATGAATCGATGGCCGTATCCTCCCCGTCTCATAATGAGAGTAGGTCTGCCGGGAAATCTGTAACTGCAGTGCAATATCCTCCTGCTTATAATGCCGGGATTTCCGCAGCTGCCTTAAATATTCCGGTAAATTCACGTTTCTTTCCATCGTCTCCTCCTTTGTTTCCTGCTTACAGCCCATATAATGCTTTTGTCATGTTCCACTTCCTCAAAACCGAAGCGATCAGACCGGCAGCACATATTGCCGTAATAAAGCTAATTCCAACCTGCATCACCGGAGGCACTTTTCCGTTCAGCGGAATAATCGTCAGATAGATAATTTGCTGATGAAACAAATAAATCCCGAAGCTGTTATTTCCAAGCGCATTCCATAATCTGCCATACCGCATATGATCGAGTTTTTCCTGAAAACAGATCATGGCGGAATAAACCATGTAAACCCCCGCAGCAGAACAGAAAAAAGTTATCACCATGACCGCGGCCTTCAAAATATCGTATTTTTCTTCCTTTTGTCCAAGTAAAAAAACAATGGAATACATACCGACTGAACATGCACAGCTTATTAAAATATCCTTCCGCTCCGTTTTTCTGTCTTTTTGCGCATAAAGAAAGGCTCCCGAAAAATAAAAAAACAGATATTTTACCGCCGTTGATATTTGAAAAATATTCAGCCCCGCTTTATCAAGCAAGATACCCCCCCCGAATGATAAAACCGCAATTTTTATCATTCCCTTAAAAGACAGCGGTATTTTATCAAAAAGAAAATAGCAGATACCATAAATCCAAAACAACATAAGCAGAAACCAGAGCTGTGAAGGCGCATACCCCAGAAAATATTTTTTTACGATTTCCGTCAAATCCACACCGTTATAATAAATATAAAAGGGTATCACCCATGTAATGGCAGTTACACAATATGGCCGCAAAAGCCGTCTGCCGCGCCTTCTTATATCCTGCAGCGCATCTGACTTATGTTTTCCCTGTTCCGTACGCTGATAATAAAATAAAAACCCCGACGCCATCGTAAAAGTCTGTACATGAAAAGTATTCAGCCAACCGGAAAAAAACGTAATATAACCGGCGGAATAAACCGGTCTGACCCTGTGAAACCAGTTTCCCGTAAAAAACAGACAGCAGTGGTACAATACAACCACCAGCATCATCATCGTTTTGAGATTTTTAATTGCGGATAATCTGTTTTTATTTTCCATACTTTTTTTCTTTTATACTTTTGTTAAGAATAATGCATCTGACTTTTGAGAATAAAATCACTAATTTCTCCCGGTAAAAAACGGTATTCACAAGGGCGATTACAGCGCCCCATATTATTACGGTTTTCAGGGCGAGCAAAATCCACGCGGGATAACTGACAGACGTTATCTGACTCCTGCTGCAAAAAGCCCCAAGTAACACTGTTATCAGATTTACAATCATCTGCCTGGCAAAGTTTTTTACCGGCCACCGTACTAAATTTTGGGAAACATATCCGGCCATCCAGACCGTCTGATAAAGCATCGCGATCATCGTACCCGCTGCCACGCCTGCCAGTCCCCATTTCCCGACCGCGGCAACAGATATCGTAATATTGAGAACTACAGCGATAATATAGCAGCTTTGGGTCTGTTTATAATGACCTCCGGCCAGAATCATAATATTATATGGCAGCCGAAGGCAGTGTCCCGCATGCGCCATGACGATTAACACCGCAAAGACCGGCCGTATATAATCCGCGTCGGTTATTCCCTTTGTGTAAACCTGAATAAACGGCAGAATCAAGGTTCCCGTACAGCCGAAAACAAATACCGTTCCTGTATGAATCAGCCATTCGGACCAGCCGAATATTCTTTTTAACTCATCGAGCTCCTGTTTTGCCCACAGCGCCCCCACCAATGCCTGTAATCCATTTGTCATGGATACAAATAATTGTTTCATACTGTAAACAATCAGATTATAAACGGAATAAATCGATACGTTTTGCAGTGTCGAAAATACCGTAAGAACAATATTGTCAACTCCGTCCACTACAACGGCGGAAATATGTTGTGCCAGACCATTCCATTTCTGCCTGATCGGTTCCTGCGTATATACGATATGCCGGTCAATCCTGTAGTTCCGGCGAATATAAATCCTCAGGAACAACGGTCTCATAAAGTATAACAATGATGTGGTCAGTTTAACCATATGGATTGTCGCTCCATGCCTGATTAATATTACACAGGCAGCCGTATTTAAAATCAGGGTTATCATCTGCGCCGTATACTGGACAAAACCATGTTGATCCGCGGTCAGAAGCAGTCTGTCCACAACGCCAAAATAATATTGACTGAAAGAACTAAGACTCATTGCCACAATCAGAGCAGCCGTATAGGCCCATCCGAAATTCCGGGCAGCAATGCGGGGATACAGCAGAATCAGTAAACCGATATATAACAGCAGCAGCCGGGCCAGCCGTTTAAAAAATCTGTCGGCGGATACGATAATTTTGCTGATCGATTCATAGTCTTTTTTCTCCAGCGGTTCATACAGTGATGATTGAACTACCGAGCCGACGCCAAATTCCAGAAAGGCTATCACATTCAAAAACTGTGACACAGAATTTACAAGTCCGTTTACTTCCGATCCAAAGCTCCGAAGAAGCAGTCTCGGCAAAATAAACCCGCAAATCAACGCCGTAACCTGAAAACCCAATGCGGAAACCGTGTTGTACACCAGTCGCTTATTTCTCACCGGACATTCTTACCCTCTTCCCCAATAACGTATTTTTTGCACGAAGTGTGCCGGAATCGGCTTATATACAAAAGGCAACGCCCAGGGCATCATTTTCATTTCCCGGTATCCCTTTTTTCGAATTTTGATTTCATTTTTTCTTCCCTCAAAGCTCCGCCTCCGGATATTGTCATCGTCCAACCGATAAACGTATAACGGATCATGAATGTTTTTCCCCCGATACCCCATCGCGTAAAGTCTCATAAACATATCGAGATCTTCCACACGCTTTGTTTCTCCTGCTGCTCTGTAGCCGGAAACCGCCATAATGCATTCACGCCTGAACATGGTTGCGGGATGTGAAAATGGGAGTCCCCACAAAAAATGATAACGATTCGGATACTCACACTTTTTATCCATGATACCTGTAATCCTGTCCGGGCTTCGGTCAAATATCAGCATCGCGCTGCTTACAAAATCTATTTTTTCACGCTGTAATACCTGCAAAAGTCTTTCTATCCGATCAGGCTTACTGTAATCATCTATGTCCTGTATCATCAGATAATCCCCCTGACTGGCTTCTATGCATCGGTTCCTCGCTGCCGCCGCATACAGGTTCTTCTCATTATGTAAAATATGAATTCTTGAATCT
>CANDFU010000258.1 GCA_947384095.1 uncultured Roseburia sp.
CACGGAATGCATCAGAATATACTGGCCTTTGCGGAACCTCCCGACATCCTTCCAGGTAAAAAGAACATCTTTCGGCAGCGCAGAATAACGCATCACCTTTTTATGTTTTGCTCCCACTTTCTCATACACATAATTTGCGACAAGCAGATCCAGCGTCTGATCACCGCCGGAAAGCTCCTTCAGCTTCGCCAGGATCTTGGCATAGGCCTCTTTGTCTACCCAGTCGTCGCTGTCCACCACCTTAAAATACAGGCCGGCCGCATTGCGGATCCCTGCATTCACCGCTTCCCCATGCCCGCCATTCTCCTGATGGATCGCGCGGACAATGCCCGGAAACTTTCTTTCATATTCATCTGCAATCTCCGCGGTCCGATCTTTCGAACCGTCGTCAATAATCAGTATCTCCACATCCTCGCCGCCGGGCAGCAGAGAATGAATACAGTTTTCCATATATGCCTCCGAATTATAGCACGGAATAGCAAATGTAAGTAATTTCATAAACTCTCCTTATCTGAAACCTCAAATCATGCTTTCTACAGGCGTCCCGCCAGCTCCATCGCCTTCTTCGCCATCGCATCGATATTGTAGTACTGATACTCCGCCAGGCGCCCAAGCAGATGGAAACGCTCCCACCCCGCTGTCAGCGCACAATACTTTTCATACAGCGACCGGTTTTCCTCGTTTAAAATGGCATAGTAGGGAATCTCCCCCGCTGCGCCGGTGTATGCAAACGGATACTCCTTTACAATCGTTGTACCGTCCACACCCTGCTGCCCGGTCAGAAACTTAAACTCCGTAATCCTGGTAAAATCCTCGCTGACGGTATAATTCACGACGCTGTGCCCCTGATAAGACTCCTCATTATGGTACTCGAACTTAAAATCCAGGGAACGATAGGGAAGTCTGCCATATCTGCAGTCAAAAAGCTCATCCAGCGCGCCCGTATAAATGACATCCCCCTCAAACAGTACGCCGTCCAGATATATCCCATCCTCCGAAAAGCACAGGCGCTCCTTACAATCTATGCCGGTCACGACCGTAATATTTTCGTGTTCCAGCATTTTCTGAAACATCGGCGTAAACCCATCCCGCGGTACTCCCTGATATTTATCCTGAAAGTAGCGATTGTCGTAAGAAATAAGCACCGGGACGCGGCCCGTCACCTCCGGGCTGATCTCCTCCGGCCTCTGCCCCCACTGCTTCATCGTGTATTTCAGAAACACATTCTCGTATACATACCGGGCAATCTCCCTGACATCGGGGTCTTCGCTCTCACGCAGCTTCGTAATGCTGATCCTGCTGCCCTCGCCGTAAATTCTGATCAGCTTCCTTTCCAGTTCATCCGCCCGCTCTTTCCCCAGCGCCTCGTCATATACAAGATGCAGGGTATTCAGATTAAACGGAACCGGGATCAGCCGGCCGTAAACCTTCGCGACAACTTCATGTCCGAACAGGTGCCAGTCCGTAAACCTCGAAAAATACGCAAACACATCCTCCATGCCGGTGTGAAAAATATGCGGTCCGTAACTGTGGACCAAAATACCGTGCTCATCCTGCTCGTCATAACAATTGCCGCCGACATGCCCCCTGCGCTCCAGAACAAGGACCCGTTTTCCCTTTTCCTCCGCCAGCTTCCTCGCCGCAACTGCCCCTGCAACTCCGGCACCGACAATGATACAATCATACATTTCTGTTTCCCTTTCCTCAATACTGAAACCTGATCTCTGCGCAACACCCCGCGCACATTAAGCGATGCGCCTTTTTTATTATACACGCTTTCCCACAAACCGCCAATTTATTTTTTCTTAGGACTTTCTGAAGATTTGCGCTTCGCAGAATGCGCACCATCGAGACCTTTATCGTAATAGAACAAAGAATCCGGCTTTGCCGGATTCTCCGCCTGCGGCGGGTCGCTCCTGCGACATACTTCTTCTCCGGCGCTGTGCGATCCCGCCCGGAGGGCTTTTTCTTTCATAGGAAAGCCAGATACTTTCGCACTTCACAGCAGCAAGGTCTTTCCTATGAAAGAACAAAGAATCCGGCTTTGCCGGATTCTTTTTGTCATTTTATACTTTTACCAGGCCGTTCACTCTGCCAGACAGCCAGTGTACGCCGCAAACGCCGCGGGAATCGCGTAGCGTTCTTTTGCATCCTTTACATCGACAAAAATCAGCTCCGCCTCTTCCGGCTCACCACCCTCCGGCTCCAAAACCCGGACAGCGTATCCTTCCATATGCCACTCGATATGAGAAAAAATATGTTTCGCATTGCCAAGCTCCCGGATATGGGTGGGAAAAAGCCGCATCTTTTTTACCAACGCAAAAACCTCGTCCCTGCTCAGCGCCCCCTCCACGTTGGGAAACTCATACAGCCCCGCCAGAAGCCCCTTCTCCGGGCGTCTGTGGATCGCCACCTTATCGCCGCTTCTGATGACAAGGACCGTCCTCTCCTCGACCTTTCTGGCTTTCGGCCTGCTTTTTACCGGAAATTCTCCCGCCCTGCCTTCCCGCCCGGCAATACAGAATGCATTCCACGGGCAATCCCCGCATGCAGGCGCCCCGTTTGGCACGCACACCGTAGCCCCCAGCTCCATCAGCGCCTGATTGACCGCCCCGGAAACATTTCCGTCCTTAAACGCTTCTCTCAGCTCCCCGGGCACGTTCAGTTCCGTGAGCATCGTCCGCACCGCATCCTCCGCCTCCGCCTTAAAAGCCTGCTTCGTGATGTCCGTCGGGTCGGCCGACACCCTTGTCAGGACGCGCAGTACATTTCCGTCCACCGCGGGCACAGGAAGCCCGTAGGCAATCGAAGCAACCGCTCCCGCCGTATACCGCCCGATGCCTTTTAATCCCAGCAGCGCTTTCTCATCCGCCGGCAGACAGCCGTCATATCTTTCCATCATCTCCTGTGCAGCCTTCTGCATGTTCCTGGCCCGGTTGTAATACCCCAGCCCTTCCCACAACTTCAGCAGTTCATCCCCGGGGCACTCTGCCAGCGCCCGCACATCCGGCAGCTTCTTTATAAAACGCTCAAAATAAGGCCTGACTGCCTCCACCCTGGTCTGCTGCAGCATAATCTCCGACACCCAGACCCGGTAAGGCGCAGGATCATCCCTCCATGGCAGCTTCCGCGCATTTTTTAAAAACCAGTCCAGCAGCGGTCCGGCCATCTGCTCTAAACGGATATCTTTTAACATAATCTCTAATGCTGTACCTTTCCCATCGTCTCTTCCATCTGTTTTTGGAAAATCGGTCCCATATACCGCGCAAACAGCGGAAGAAGCTCCGCATCATGATTGGTGCGCACCCTGGTATCCCTGTCAAATATCATCGTATTTTCCTCCCCCGGCCGGCTCGCCGGCCAGTGCGGAATATAAGCATTATCGGGGTTACCCGTATGCGCAAAGGCAATCACGCTCTCAAAAATCTGCCGTTCCAGCTTCTCCGTCACGCCCGCTTCCTGTGTCACCGGCACAAGAGACGTATTGTGGAACACATACGGGATATCTGCGCAGTGCCACGGCGTGCGCCCTCCGTCCACCTGCATATCCTGGTTAAACAGATACGCATAAGTACAGTCGTTTAACGCACTGCGTTTTCTGATATAATCCATTTCCGGCAGACGGAAGATAAAATCAAGCGTCAGAAGATCCACGGGATTGCGCTCCGGGTACGCTTTTGCAAACAATGGCACAA
>CANDFU010000259.1 GCA_947384095.1 uncultured Roseburia sp.
ATCGTCAAATTTACGGATATCCAGGCCGATCGTCTTTTCCAGCCGCTCCAGCCGGTATACAAGCGTATTCCGATGGACATAAAGCTGCCTTGCCGTCTCGGATATATTGAGATTATTTTCAAAAAACTTCTGTATCGTCGTCATAATCTCGTCTGTAAACACGTCCGGCACTTCCTCCCCGAACACCTCGTGGATAAACATCTCACACAGCGTCATCGGAAGCTGGTAAATCAGTCTCCCAATGCCCAGATAACGATATGCGATCGTATCTTTCTCCACATAAAAAATCCGTCCTACCTCCAGCGCCATTTTGGCTTCCTGATAAGACCGCGCAATGTCCTGCAGATGGTTCACGCGGTTTCCATAGCCGACGCGCACACGCATCATCGCCTCCGACTGCACGTTGTCCACAATCATTGACGCAAGGCTGGAAAGCGCGTCGTCTCCCTCCATATCCCGGGTATCCTTGATCAGTATAATGCTCTGCTCGTCAATCTCCGTCACAAAATCTTTCGCCTTTGTCATAAACAGATTCTTTACAAGCTCCATCGCCGTCGTGTCCTTTTTCCGCTCAAGATCGATCACGAACACAACGCGCTCCGCCTGCTCAATATGTAGCTTCTGCGCTTTATTATACATATCCACAACCAGCATATTTCCCAGCAGGATATTCTGCATGAAATTATTCCGGTCGAACTGTTCCATATAGGCCGCGGCGAGATTCCGCACCTGACAGACCGCCAGACGGCCGATCATGTAGGCGTCCTCCATCTGCGAATGCGTCAGAAGAATATATTCAAGCTCTCCCTCCACGATCACTTTGAAAAAATGATATCCGGCCAGCATCTGGCTCTCCGCCATGGAATCCGCGAACGAGGTAACTGCATGTTCCATATCCCCCTCCGGCGTGAAAGTGGCAGCCACCGCCTTTCCTTTTTCCGTATAAAGCGCCAGATCAATCCTCGAAATATCTTTTATCTCTTCCAATGCCGTCTGTATCTTGTGGTTTGAAATCATCCGCCTCCGCCCCCATTCGTAAAATCATCCATGTGCCCGTGCGCAATCGAGCAGGGAAGAGCCCTCATCCCCTGCCCGCCGCGCGACCCGTGCCCAGCCTTAGCGGCATGCTCCCTCTGCACGGGTCTGCGCATAAAAAACTGGGTACATAGCGTGCACCCAGTTTTTATCTCTGTTGTCTGTTTCATTTTATCGGATTAGTTCGTGATTGTCAATTCTGTTTCTTTGTCAAATACGTGAATCTTTTCCGGATCAATCGCAAGCTTAACCATATCGTCCATACGTGCTGTCGTCGAAGAGCTTACCTTCGCCGTCATAGCCGAACCTGCTACATTGTAATACAGCAATACCTCAGAACCAAGAAGTTCGTATCCCGTTACCTTTGTCTCGAAGACACAGTCTTTATGAGCCTCGAGCTCCATCTTCGTATCCCCGATATCCTCCGGCCTGATACCCATGACAACCGTCTTTCCGTTGTATCCGCCGTCAACCAGTTTCTTTGCCTTTGCAGCCGGAAGCGCAATCGTGGTGTTCTCAAATGTAAGAGAAGCCTTGTCTCCTTCAACCTTGCACTTTGCATCCACAAAGTTCATCTGCGGAGAACCGATGAATCCTGCGACAAACAGATTATTCGGCTGATTGTAGAGCTTCTGCGGAGAGTCAACCTGCATGATAACGCCGTCTTTTAATACGACAATCCTCGTTCCCAGCGTCATAGCCTCGGTCTGATCATGTGTCACGTAAATAATGGTTGCTTTCAGCCTGTTATGTAAGGAAGCAATCTCGGCACGCATCTGCACACGCAGCTTTGCGTCCAGGTTGGAAAGCGGCTCATCCATAAGGAATACCTTCGGGCTACGCACGATGGCACGTCCCATGGCGACACGCTGTCTCTGTCCACCGGACAACGCCTTCGGCTTGCGGTCCAGGAGTTTCTCAAGGTCAAGAATCTTTGCTGCATTCTCCACCTTTTTCTGAATCTCATCCTTCGGCACCTTTCTCAGCTTCAAGCCGAATGCCATATTGTCAAATACTGTCATATGCGGATACAGAGCGTAGTTCTGGAATACCATCGCGATATCCCGGTCTTTCGGCTCCACGTCGTTCATAAGCTTTCCGTCAATCTTAAATTCTCCGGAAGAAATCTCCTCCAGACCTGCTATCATACGGAGTGTTGTGGATTTTCCGCATCCGGACGGTCCTACGAAGATGATAAACTCCTGATCTGCCACTTCGAGGTTGAAATCCTTGACAGCCTCAAAGCCATTCGGATATTTTTTGCAGATGTTCTTTAATGATAAACTTGCCATTGATCTGACTCCTCCTAAAATTAGTGAATTGCACTTTTCTGATACAACTACTATACCGAATAAATAGGAAAAACGCCATATGCCTCCTACACAAATATTTCGATTTTTCCTTGTGAGATATCACAGCTTTTTCCCTGATTTTCATAGTGTTCGTCAAACTGCATATTTTTCAATCTGGTTTCCCGGCACTTTGACGAAAACCGATCTCTCAGAACTTGGAATATCCAAAACTGTTGACCATTGCTTCGATCTTATGCCCTTTTTTGCAGAACGGGCAGTCCTCCGCCGTATACGCGGCGTACCCCGGCACATCCTCCGCCGTAAACACCGTCACAACCGGCATGCCGTCCACCTTATCCACGGTACTAAACACGGACGCCACGGATTCCACGATTCCGCCGTAGTAGCGGATACCTTCCAGACTTCTGCGGATTGTCTTTCCGGTCGTCGTCGACGCGGAGAGCAGCACGACATGTTTTCCCTCAATGCAGGGCTTTATATTATCCCGGAATAACATCTGGTTGCTGTTCAATTCCGGCTCCACGACATAGATCGTCTCGTGAAGGTTTGTGGAGACAAAACTCCCCTTCTCATACTCTTCCGCCAGAAACGCGCCGATGATCTCCGTACCGTCCATACACACGATCGTATCGATGTAGGAAAGCCTGCCGATCTTGTGGCAGAGCACCCTGGCAATCTCCTTTGCCTCCCGCACCCTCGTCTTTAAACTGGTGATATCAATATAATAGTTGATATGCGAGTGACTCGTCGCAAAATGGCCCGGTATCGCGTGGATCGCCGCCATATTGCTCTCTTTTGAATAAAACTTTAACACCCTGGTTTCCATACCTGCTCCTCTCACTTCCTGTCAGCTGCAGCCTAAAAGGTAAATTTCTTTGCGAAATATGCCTCCAGTTCCTCGATTTTAACGCGCTCCTGTTCCATACTGTCGCGGTCGCGCACCGTCACCGCACCGTCTGTCTCCGAATCAAAATCATATGTCACACAGAACGGCGTGCCGATCTCATCCTGTCTGCGGTAACGCTTTCCGATATTCCCTCTGTCGTCAAATTCACAGTTATAAAGCGCGCTCAGCTTTGTGAAAACCTTCTGCGCGCCGTCTCCGAGCTTCCTGGAAAGCGGAAGGACGCCGATTTTGACCGGGGCGAGCGCCGGATGGAATCTTAAAACCGTTCTCATATCCGGCTTCTCCTCCGTCCCAAGGTTTTCCTCGTCGTAAGCGGCGCACAGAAACGCCAGAACGACCCGGTCCGCCCCCAGGGACGGTTCGATGACGTACGGAAGGTAACGCTCTCCCTTTTCATCGTCAAAATAGGTGAGGTCCTGTCCCGACGT
>CANDFU010000260.1 GCA_947384095.1 uncultured Roseburia sp.
CCCTACACGACGCTCTTCCGATCTCCGCTTCATCTTCTGTACCGCCTCATGCGCCGCCGCAACTTCCCCCGGCTGCAGTTCACGCTTACAGCGCTCGGCACATTCTCTGATTTCCCTGCGTTTTATTTTTCCATACCGCAGCTTTCTTAAATCAACTGCCAGATCCGCCGCCGACCGGGGAGGCCTGCCGGAACTTCCCTCCCGTTCCGCGTCAGAGGACAGGACGCGCTTTGACGCCCCGCCGGCATGTTTTATCTTCTGTTCCGGCAATGCGGCTCCCTCTCCGGCCTGTCCAGAACGCCTCGCCTCCGGCGCTTTCGGGGCGGCGCCTTTCACTGCCGCCGTCCCCTCCGCCCTGACCAGGATGCCGCTCTCTCTCAGCCTTCTCCTGTCATCCTCGCTCAGTCCCGACACCGGAAACTGCTGCGGGCGCAGCTCCCCCGCCACTGTAACGATCCCGTCCGGAAAGATTCCCAGAAGCTTTTTGGCGTCCGCCTCGCTTAAAATCCCCGTCATGACAGGCCGTAGCAGACTCATCCGCCACAATGCGGCATCCGTCTCCGGCGAACTCGGAACGAGATTTCCGGAGACGCCATACCCCGCCCCGCCGGATACCGTCTCCCGATATATCCCATAATCCTGCTCTTCCAGCGGCCCGTCCGCCGTCCCCCTGCCGTCGGTCTGCTGTATCTGTCTTAAAATCTTCTGCAGCGGCTTAAAAACACGCAGATCCCTGCGCACAAGCCCGATGTCATCCCCGTCAAATCCCAGCGCAAATACACCGTACTGCCTCCTGTAGCCGCCGCCCTCCAGGGACATATCGAGAAGATCTTCCTGCCGTCCCGCCGCGGCCGTCACAAAAAGCGGTGTCTTTTTATCCAGAAAACCGGAAAACCAGCACGTCTGCGCCTCCGCCTCCCCGTAACGCTTCGACGTGGAAAGCATGCAGCGGGAGAGCGGAATCATCTGCGCCCGGCAGGTTGAAAACCTGGGATCACAAAATCGTACCTGATAATCCCCGCTGTCCCCTTTTCTCTTTGCATTTGCGTAAATCCATCCATATACAGCCATTTCTGCCTCCACGCTTATTTTCTGTGTGCCCAGCAAAGCTGCGCACGTCATTTTTCCTCCGGCCGTCCGATCGTTTACTTAAAAAATTCGTCAAGCGGAACCCGATCTCCTTTTTCGTCCACCAGACAGGCATAGCCGCCCGATCTGACATAATTTAAAATATCCTGCGAATACTTTTTCAGCGTATTGTTCTGTTTCATTTTTTCCTGCTCGACTTTCAGCTCCCCGATCTCTTCTTTTGCCTTCTGAATCTGATATTCCAGTCTGCGGATGTCTTCCCTCTCCATTTTTAAGATTTTTAAAAGCCTTGTCTGGAACTGATTTGCAAGCGCCCCTTTTTTCTCCATTTTGTTAAAAACCGCCAGCTCCTGTTCCGCGATGGCGGCGTCAATCTTTGCATTTTCTTCCTGTTCCCATTCTTTTCCGGCCTCGGATAAAGCATAACCGACCGTGAGCATCAGAGGGATCTCAAATCCCTCGGGTGCAAACCCGGCGACAATATTGTTTCTCTCCTCGCTCAGCCTGATATCACGCCCGAGCGTCGAATGACAGCATAAAATTTTGCGTCCCTTTTTCAGCAGCTCGTTTGCCCTGAGAAATGAAATAATCTCTTCGAGTTTCCGGTTATCGTCGTCATACTTGATGTAATCCGACTGCGTGACATAAAAAAGAACCGGCGTCTCATCGCCGCTGCCCCTTAATTCTTTCGTCTTTTCCATCAGCGTGTTGATATGCGAGACCTCCTCGCTGATATCGATTCGTTTGAGCGCTTTCTTCTCTCCCGTCAGACTGCCGTCCTTGATGGAGATATAATCATTGATCAGCTCTCCCGAAATAATGTAAATCAACAGAGTCGCACGCTCCAGCATCTCAAAAAAATGTTCCCAGTCCCCGTCGTCATAATCCGTCGTCCGCAAAGACCCGCGGTAATCCATCCAGCGGATCTGGCAGAGCCTCTCACCGTTTCTGCGGAAAGCAAAATCATAAATATGGTCGTCCGTGCTCCCTACCGGAAGCGTACCCTTTATCATATCCCTGTACTTCTCGGCAAAATCATGAATATCGCCTCCAGCAGAATTGCCGCTCGCAATCAGGTCAAACCGGATATCGTCTCCCAGGGCTACCCCGCCGTCCATCGCCATCTTGAAAAAAGTATTGCAGGCAGCCACGGTCTTCCCGCTTCCAGAGCCGCCTGTGGCAAGGATATTTGCCCTTTTATTTCCGAAAAACTGAATCTTTTCCATGTCGTGTCCCTCTCCTCTATACGTGTCAGAAATACGTTCCTCTATGATTCCAGCCTTTTTTGGATGTCTTCGATCATTTTATCGCAGTTCTCGAGAAACATCTCCAGCATGACATACTCTTTTAGCTTCTCCTTTTTCAGCTCCGCAATTCTTGCTGCCTGCTCCGACAGATATCCGCGCATCTCCTGCGTGTTTTTCTGTTCGGGGGATGCCGCCGCCAGCCGCACTTTCCACTCGATCAGCATCTCGTTTTCCTTTCTTAAATAAGAGTCTGCCGCAGAATCTTCCTTCTCCGTCAGCATCCTTACCTTTGGCACAGGCTCCATGGAAAGGCAGCGCTTTTTATATTCCCCGAGCATCGCGGGCGTAATCTTGTCAAAACACCGGAGCACCTCATCCTCGGCGATCTGATACCCTTCTTTGTTGGACTTTAACAGAGCCTTCAGCCTGATCCCAGGATCGTCGATCATCTTTTTTATTTTTTTGCTCAGATACTGCTTATTCCCTCCCGTGATCTCCGAAAGCATCCCCACGGTAAACATAAATGTCTCGTCAAGCATCTTCAAACTCCGTTTCATCATCCCATTCTGTGTCTGCGGGATTCCATGCATCCTCTCTCTGCTGCTCCTCGTTTTTCGCATTCTGCTGCTTTGTCCCGGGGAAAAAGAACCGCAGAAAATCCTCTTTTTCCAAGAGATCGATCTCCTGCTTCTCTTTGCAGTGTTTCCACAGGGAACGCAGCCCGACCGCTGTCACCGTACACACGACGGCAAGCTCAAGCAGGACGGTCAGGACTTTTGCAGCGGCAAATACCGCTGCCACTGCAGCCAGAATCTTTGTGTTTTTCTTTGAAAAAATCCGGCCCAGATATGCCTGCATCCTCCTTAGCACACTTCCGGCGTCTTCCCCTTCCCGGATCATCGCGGCAGAAGAGACGCAGACCGGAATGACCCGTTCCGATAAAATCTCCTGCTCTTCTTTTGTAAACTGTGCTTCGCTGTCGCACAAAATCATCTCCGACAGCAGAAAGTTTGTCAGAAAGCGAATGTCGCGGTCGATCTCTCCCCGCGACGGGCCCGAAAACTCCGCCGGGCGGCCCACGCCGATCTCCGCTAAGATTCTGCGCGTCTCATCATCGTAACCGGCTCCCGCATAGCGCATCAGAGACACCGCGTCCGCAAACAGCTCCTGCATCTCACCTTCCGACAACGGCGCGTCCGCCCGCGTCCACTTTGCCTCGTATTCCCTGTCAAGCATCTGCTTTAATCTTTCACCGGCCTCCCCGTCGACAAACCGCAGAAAATGATAACAGCTTAAAAGCTTCACATTCAGAAGATACCGGTACTGC
>CANDFU010000261.1 GCA_947384095.1 uncultured Roseburia sp.
TTTTTGCTTTATAGGAAATACCGTCCGATAAAGCAAAAGCCCTCCGGGCAGGATCGCACAGCGTCGGAGAAGAAATACGTCGCAAGAGCGCCCCGCCGCAGGCAAAGAAAAATATGTGAAAAAGGCTGTATGCTTACAAGGGAGTGAGCGTTTACAGGCGTATGCCGGTCCGATGTGAACAGGAGTATTTTAAGCGGAAAATGAGAGAGGAATGAAAACAGGCAGATGACATGGCGGCCTGTTTTTTCTTTGTTTCCTATGCAAAGCCTCCGGGTAGATGCCACTGCGCCGGAGAAGGCAAATATGAAATTGCGCAATAAAGCAGCGCAGAAATGGAGAGAAATATGGTAAATGTGATAACCGAGATCAACGGAAAAGTCAACGGGTTTGTCTGGGGACTGCCCATGCTGGTGCTTCTGGTCGGAACCGGTATTCTGATGACCGCCCTGACGAAGGTGTTCCAGATCACCCATATCGGATACTGGATGAAACATACGCTGGGAAGCATTTTCACGGACAGGCATATCACGAAACACACCGGAGAGGACGATCAGTCGATTTCCCAGTTCCAGTCATTGTGTACGGCGCTGGCGGCGACGATCGGAACGGGAAATATCGTCGGCGTGGCTTCGGCTTTAATCTGCGGGGGACCCGGATCCATTTTCTGGATGTGGATCGTCGCATTTTTCGGGATGATGACAAATTATTCAGAAAATGTCCTTGGAATTTATTACCGGAGGAAAAATGAAAAGGGAGAGTGGAGCGGCGGCGCCATGTATTACCTTAAGGACGGGCTCGGCGGAAAGAAGGGGATGCGTCAGATCGGGAGCGTTCTTGCCGTGTTGTTTTCCGTTTTCTGCCTTCTGGCGTCGTTCGGAATCGGAAATATGAGTCAGATCAATTCGATTGCGGGCAATATGAAGGCTGCGTTTGGAATACCGAAGGCTGCCACCGGGGTCTTTTTGATGATTCTGGCCGGCCTTGTTATCCTGGGCGGTATCAAGAGGATTGCGAATGTCACCGAAAAACTGGTTCCGTTCATGGCGATTCTCTATATTGTGGGGGCGCTTGTCGTGTGTGTCGCCAATATCGGCCGGTTTGGCGCCGTATTCGGCGCCATTTTTAAAGGGGCGTTTGCGATGAGGGCCGTCGGCGGCGGAATCGTGGGTTCCGGCGTAAAGCTCGCGGTTACCTGGGGGATGAAGCGGGGGGTCTTTTCCAATGAAGCGGGACTGGGTTCATCCGTCATGGTTCATTCGAGCTCCAATGTAAAAGAGCCCGTGCGGCAGGGGATGTGGGGCATTTTTGAGGTGTTTGCAGACACCATGATCGTCTGTACGCTTACGGCTTTTACGGTGTTGTCCTCCGGGCTTGTCGATCTTGATACCGGGGCGGTGCTCTCGGAGGCGGAAGATTCCGCACTGGTGGGAGAGGCGTTTGCCACCGTGTTTGGCCCGGCCGGTCCGGCTTTTATTGCAGTTGCGATCCTGCTGTTTGCATTTTCTACCGTGCTCGGATGGAGCCATTACGGCTCCAAGGCGTTTGAATATCTGTTCGGTTCCAGGGCGGCAGTGATTTATCGTGTGGTTTTTATTGTGTTTATTTTGGGCGGCGCTACGATGAGCTTAAATCTGGCGTGGGATCTGTCGGATACTTTTAACGGCCTGATGGCGATACCGAACCTGATCGGCGTACTGTCTTTGTCGCCGGTAGTTGCGATGATCACAAAAAATTATGTGGACCGCAGGATTAAGGGGAAAAAAGAGGAACCGATGCTCTCTGCCTTTCCGGATATCCAGAAATTACAGATGCAGGGGCTTGACGGGAGTGACTGAACGGCGGAAGAAAGATATATTGACGCGCAATTGTCAGTTCTAACGAAAAATGAGTGATAAATTTGTTACATAGCATATAGTCAGTTTTCGGAAAATATGGTACTATATTAACTAATAACAAACGATTATCATAAATGATTGACCGGACGGAGAGAGGTGAAGGCATGGAAGAAAACGGAAGCCGCGGCGGCTGCCGGGCAGGCCGCGCATGCGGCCATAAGATGGAGTAATAGTCAGAAGTAAGAGAGAAATGGAGAAAATGGTATATGGCAACCTTAAAGGATGTTGCAAAGGAGGCTGGCCTGACTACCAGTACGGTATCCCGGATTCTGAATAACCGGGGTTATATCAGTGATAATGCACGCCAGAAAGTGGACGTTGCGATGAAAAAGCTGAATTATCAGCCAAATGAGGTGGCACGGTCACTCCACAGAAAGAGCACGAATACGATCGGACTGATTGTCCCTCATATCCGCCACCCTTATTTTTCGGAGATGATCAGCAATCTGGAAGATCAGGCATACGATAAAGGGTATCGGATTCTGCTGTGCAATTCGCAGAGCATACAGGAAAAAGAGACAGAGTACATTAATATCTGCACAGGAAATCAGGTTGCGGGTATCATTCTCTGCAGCGGCACCGTGTCGATGGAGCTGTTTGAGGGAATCGGGATCCCCGTCATTACAATGGAGCGTTTTCTCGGAAACGGAACGGCATCGGTGGAATGCGACAATAAGCAGGGAGGTGCACTGGCCGCGCAGAAACTGATTTCCTGCGGCTGTAAGAATCTTCTTCATGTCGGGAATATCGGCACGATTACCATGCCGGCGGATCAGCGCACGGAGGGATTCCGTGAGGCGTGCGAGAAGAATAACATTCCCTTTGTGGAACTGCTCACAGAAGAGGGGCAGTACAACAGTATGGCATACGGCGAGCTGATTGCAGAAGCATTGCGGAAGTATCCCGAGACGGACGGGCTGTTTGCCAACAGCGACGTGATCGCAGCGCAGACGCTGCAGGTGTGCCGGAAAATGGGGATTGTGGTGCCGGAGCATATGAAGATCATCGGTTTTGACGACGTCAACATCGCTTCGCTCACGACGCCGCAGCTTACGACGATTCATCAGCCTGTCAAGGAGATGGCAGAGATTGCGGTAAATCTCCTGCATGATTCGATTGCAGGGAAGATGGTGGCGAGAAGGACCGTGCTCCCGGTGCGTCTCGTGGAACGGGAGACGACAGGGTTTTCAGCCGGTTTCTGAACGGTTTTCAGAAGAGTAAGAACAGAAAAAACGACAGTCAGTTTCATCATAGGACTGTCGTTTTTTCTGCACAGCTTTCTGCAGGGGAAGTATGCCGCCAGGGCGGCGCATGGGGCGCGCGGCGGGCGGGGGAAGAGCAAATCTTCTCTGCCCGGTTTTTGCATCGGATAAAGGCCATCCGCAGGCTGGATGCGCCGGTTCTTCTTATCGGGCTGTGCGCATCCGCCGGAGACGGTGAATCCTGTGGCGCCGTTCAAGATTCAAGAAGGGCCGTCAGAAAGGATTCACAGTCCGCCAGATGCTCTGTATTTGAGATGATGACCGCATAGAGCGGTTCTGTGCCGTTTTCGGTCTTGTTGTAGGCTTCATAAAATCCGGTTCCGGATAAATCTACTGCAAAATACCCGTCGATTCCGTCTTCGGGGCTGGTGTTTCCGTTTTCGTCGATTGTCAGATTTGCCGTGTCGTAGACGAGCTTTCCGCTGCCTGCAAGCGAGGAGGCAAGACTTTGGGAGAGTGCCTGATCCAATGGCAGGCAGACGTTAAGCGCCAGAAGGTAGCCGT
>CANDFU010000262.1 GCA_947384095.1 uncultured Roseburia sp.
AGTCAGAAGATATTCGATCTGTCCGTTTACGGAACGAAAATCATCTTCTGCCCAGGCGGCGATTTGATTGTAAAGTTTTGCGGAAAGCCGGAGCGGAATCTGTTTTTTCGGTGAATCAGCCATATCAGTACAGGCTGCCGGAATTTACAACCGGCTGGGGATCCTTGTTGCCACACAGGACCACCAGAAGATTGGATACCATCGCCGCTTTTCGCTCCTCGTCCAATTCCACCATGTTTTTTTCGGTCAGACGCTCCAGTGCCATCTCCACCATTCCGACCGCACTGTCCACAATCACCTTTCTCGCGTCAACCACCGCTGTCGCCTGCTGTCTCTGGAGCATAACGGCCGCGATCTCGGGCGCATAGGCAAGATACGTGATTCTTGCTTCCAGAATCTCCAGCCCTGCCTCCGTCACCTTCTGCTGAATCTCGTCTCTGATCCGGGAGGCGACAATCTCACTGGAGCCGCGCAGGCTCCCCTCATCCGCAATACCGTCTCCGGTGGTATCTACATTCGGAGCCACATCGTAGGGGTAAAGCCGTACAATATCCCTTAGGGCACTGTCGCACTGCAGGGAAAGATATTCTTTGTAATTGTCGACCTCAAACACCGCCTTCGCCGTATCCACCACCCGCCACATCACAGCGATTCCGATCTCCACCGGATTGCCCAGACAGTCATTGATCTTCTGGCGGCTGTTATTGAGCGTCATGATCTTCAGCGAAATCTTCTTATTCGCCGCCTCCTGCAGCTCTGCAGCGGCCGTCACGGTCGCCATCACCGTCTTTTTACTCCCGCTGCTCACGTCGCCGCTCTGATTCAGCTTCGTCCCGGATGCCGGATTGACGGCTGAGCAGAACGGATTGGTAAAGTAAAACCCCTCTCCCTTAAGCGTTCCCACATAATTTCCGAACAGGGTCAGGACCAGTGCCTCCTGCGGTTTTAAAATTTTTAATCCGCAAAAAGGAATCCAGCCGGCCACAAGCCACACCGTACCGCCTCCGATCAGCACTCCGCCATAAGCATTTCCGCCTCCGACAATAAGGCTGCCATAGACCACCACGCCAATCGCAGCGCCATACAGCAACAGAAAAAGAACCAGCATTGCCATTCCGTTCTTCCTGTTATTCAGCACCTTTTCTTTCATATAACTCACGCCCTTTCTTTTTGATATCAAAATCATATCATAAAGATGTTGTTTTGTCAACATCCTCTCGAAAGACAGCCAAATACCGAAAGCCCTTCGCCGTCTGCTCATTTTTTTGTTCCATTCTGCAAAAAAGGAGCGTATAATAACAGAATAGCTCTGTAACACATGCCGTATTCTGACAGGAGGACTTATGATTCAGATTCCAATGCATTCCAGAGGAGCGTTCGACAGCGGCACGCTGCCCACAGTCAACACGCTGCGTTCCTCTTCCACATATTCGGCGGACACCATATTATCCGTCAACACCCAAAAGCGCTCCGCAGCCTCTGCCAGGCCTGTCCGCCCACAGTCTGCCCGGCAGCCAGGCTTTTCCCCGGCCGCCCCTCCGGCCGCCAAAAGCGTCCGTTCCATCCCCGCTCTGCAAAAAACGGTCCAGAAAGGCCAGAAAATTTCCATCGGCAGCAACGGTGGTTTATCGCACATCCACGCCTGTTTTGGCTGGAATGCCACGGATAACCGCTGCGATGTCGATGTCTCCGCCTTTCTTCTGGACGGCGCCGGAAAGGTTATCGGCGACTCCTGGTTTGTCTTCTATGGACAGACGGAAAGTCCGGACGGGAGCACCCGTCTTGTGGATACCGCCTCCGGCGACCGCGAGATCATCGCGGTAAATCTTTCCAGGCTAAATCCCGCCGTCAGAAAAATCGTTTTTGTCATGACGATTCATGAGGCGCTCACCCTGCGCCTCCACTTCGGGATGCTGAAAGACGCCTATATCCGCGTTCTTAACCCTGCGGACGGCCATGAGCTGGTCAGCTTCCGGCTGACTGATTATTATACAAATGTAATATCCATGATGATCGGTGAAATCTATCAGCACAACGGTATGTGGAAGTTCAGCGCAATCGGCAACGGCATCGCAAAAGACCTTGCCGGGCTTTGCGCATTTTATGGCGTGGAAGTCTGCTGACACATATGTTTTAATACAGAAGACGGACCGTTTGATTGTACAGATATGGAGGAAAAAAATGCTGACATTTGAAACAGTAAACGAACTGACTTTAAAAGTTACCTGCAGCGGAAATGACGTCTTATTCACGAAAGCCGGCTCCTTCATCGCAGGAGACAGCGCGGGCGGAAAAAATTACCGCTTTGAAAAGCTCCTGCTCGGACCTCAGAATAACCTGGGCCAGGCAATTTTAGGCTCTGTGCTGCGGCGCGCCACCAGGGAAAATATTCCGCTGATGAAAGTCACTTTTTCCGGCAATTCCGTCACCTATTACGCCAACTGCAGTCAGCACGTTGTCGTCTACAGGCTGGCCGTCGGAGAAGTCGTCTCCGTTGAATCCGAAAACATCCTTGCTTTTACGCAGGACTGCGAGTACAATGTACGCTTTATCGGCTGCGGCGTCATCTCACAGAAAGGCCTTGCAACCTCGACGCTGACCGGAAGGGGAAATTCGGCATATGTCGCCGTGCTCTGTGACGGCAACCCGATCGTACTCTCCAACCTGCAGAGCCGCAATACCATCTCTGTCGACCCCGACGCCGTGATCTGCTGGATGGGGCAGTCCGGTTACTGCGACCCGCAGATCACCACGGACCTGACCTGGAAAAACCTGATCGGACAGGCGTCCGGCGAATCATACGCTTTTGAGTGGAGCGGAAATCAACCGGTATCCGTGATCGTACAGCCTTCCGAGCGGACCGGCGGAATCCGCGTCGGCATCGATTGATCACTCTTAAGCCATATCAAAAAGCGACAATGAAGACATGATATCTGACTGGCGGCACGATGGGGCTGACAGCAGTCCGCCAGCAGCCAAAAGCGGTGTGCCGACCGCAATCGACAGTAAGATATGCTAAAACAAACGCAGGAACAATGGTGCGGAGGTCTTTTGCTTTATAGGACGCAGTTTCCTATAAAGCAAAAAAGCAGCTGAAAACAGCCACTTTTCAACAAAAAATCGGGGTGACAGGATTCGAACCTGCGGCCTCCTGGTCCCAAACCAGGCGCTCTAGCCAAGCTGAGCCACACCCCGAAAAAGCAGGATCCCATCCGGAACCCGAATAGTATTATAGAAGATATATCCGGAAAAGTCAACCTCTTTTTCGCAGCCGACAGACGTATCGTTCATAGTCAGACTGCATCACAGATAAAAAATCTCAAAATGCGCTTCTTCGTCCCGGCCGATATCCATTATAATATACGACGGCCGTTTTCCCTCCTGCCTGGGGTAAGAAATACTGCCTGGGTTCAGCGCCACAACATGTTTTCCGTGATCGATAACCGGCCTGTGCGTATGCCCGAACATCACAATGTCAAAATCTCTGGCCTCCGCTTCTGTTTTGATATCCTCAATGCCCACATTCACATAATAATAGTGGCCATGCGTGATCAGAATCCGGTATCTGCCGATCTCAAGCTCCTTTTCCCGCGGCAGCGCAGAGAAAAAATCATTGTTCCCGGCGACAATCTCCAGCGGACATCCCGCCAGCTG
>CANDFU010000263.1 GCA_947384095.1 uncultured Roseburia sp.
GTTTCCGGCTCGGCCTGAGACGCATCCGCAGTCAGATACTCACTCTTGACATATCCTTTCCCGCCGTTAAAATCAATGATACTCCAGTCCCCTTCCGTTCCTGTCCGGGTCACCTTCTCACCCATCTCCACATTGCCAAGCTTCTCTGCCGAGGTATCCGCTCCGGCCCGCACGTTCACACGCTCGCGGGCATACAATGTCTCGCCCGTCTGCTCCGGCGTCTGGTCATCGCCCGGCGCCTCCGATGCAGGCTGCTGTTCAGCCGGCTGTTCCGTGGAAGCACTGTCCCCGGGCGCTGCCTCCGTCCCCTGCTGCGGCTCCGCAGACTCGGTATTATTCTCCGCCGCAACCGCCATCCCTTCGGAAATCGCAGCCGGAATCGTCGTAGAAATCATCGTCGTCAGATTTGTATCCGCCGCCAGCGCCGTATTATAACGCTCCTGTACATCTTTCTGAAGCGCAATAAAATCCTCAGCCTTCTCAAACATATCAATCAGGCTCTGCACATCGTTGTCCAGCGCATTTTCATGGTTTGCAAGGTTATACTGACTATAGAGATTATCAATATAAAGACCGCCCTCCGCATTTGTCCGCACATAAAAGAAATCGAGCCCGGGCGCAACCGTGTCGACACCTGCAAATTTGACATCGACCATCACGGAAACCAGATAGGAATTCTCCTCAAGTCCCGGCTTTGTATAACACTTGATATTCTGATAACTCTCTACATACTGGCTGAACAGCGTCACATAACTCTGCTCATTCCCGGAAATCGGCATCGCCAGGCAGCTCAGAGCTCCCAGATCACCCGACGCATAAGCATTGTAGTACTGTATAACCAGCGCGTTGACTGCCGGATAAGCATCTACCTGATACGCTTCCAGCTCTCTTGGCGCCTGTACATCCTCCGTCTCAATCTGCTCATCCGCAGGCTCCGGCGTCACCTTGCCCGGCCCTGCAAACCGGACCAGCACCAGAACAAGCACCACAAACAGCGCCGCCGCAGAAATATACCGCACATTTTTCTTTATAAAACCAAGTATTCCCTCAGCCCCATCCTTCTTCGGCTCTTCATTCTTTTTTTGTATCTCCATCTATCAATCCACCGTACCTTTCTCAATCCATACTTCTGCTCTGTATTATTTTAAAGAACTCTCCATTTCATACATGGCTCTGGCAAAGTCTTTCCTGCAACTCTCATACTGCCGTTTCCGGCATGAAAGGCAGTTCACAGGAGCCTCCGGCGGGCTGACGCGCCGCCGGGGAATAAAAGCCGATTGCTTCGCGCTCCCGCAATCGCCGCCAGTATTTGCAATCCGCCTGTCCGTCCGGCGTCCATATCGCCGTGCGTATAAACACGCCCGTCCAATACCACCGTCCGGAGCTTTCATTGTAAATCGTAAATAAAGAAAAACAGCAATATCTGCGATATCAGCAGACACGCTGTTCCACCAGATTCGACTGTGCGGAGGCAGAAAATCTGCACAATCTTCATACATAATGCACCCGGCGGGAATCGAACCCGCATTGCCGGAGTCGGAGTCCGGTGTTCTATCCGTTAGACTACGGTTGCGTTCCGCTGCCCCCTGTTATCAGCGACAGCGTAGTTATAATAGCAGAAAAAAAATCTTTTTTCAAGTCATTCCACAAAATTTAAGAAAAAAATTTCTTTCTCCCAAATCTGCGCCTTCCAGTTTCATAAAAATACTTCATTCCCGGCTTTTCGCACAAATCTTTGTTCCAGCATTGCCACATGTGATAAAAACGCCGGATCGTCAAAATATTTTGCATGTTCCGGACATCTGGCGACGCACGCCTGGCATTTGATACAGACCCCGGGCACCTCGTCCGGATGCTCATATGAGATCGAACCCATGGGACAGACTCTGGTACAAAGTTTACAATCCGTACATGATTCCCGCGTCTTCGGTTTTGCCTTTAAAAAAACCGCAGGCTTTCCGTCTGTTCCCAGCGGGGTATAATACGCCCCTAAAGGCGCCGTCCCTCTGACCGCAATCTGAGCCGGAATCTCTTTCAGCCCCGAGACCTTATCGGCAATCCCCCGGGCAAACTGCTCCATTACATGTATATCCTCCCCGTCCGGACGTCCCGCCGCAAGCCGGCCGGAAAACGCATGCGCGGACACAAACGCCGCCCCTGCAACGGTGTGAAACCCCCTGTTTTCCAGTATATTCCGCAGTTCAATCAAGGCATTATCATAACTCCGGTTGCCAAATGTAACGACCGGCACGGCAAGCGCCCCGTTCCCTTCCAGATTTGACTGTACGAAGGGCAGCATCTTATTCGGGATTCTTCCGGCATAAACCGGAAGTCCTGCCACAGCCAGCTCATCACCGGCGAAGCAGATCGCCTTTTCCCGGTCCCCGGGAAGTGTAAAATCATACGATTCCCACGGTACCCCCTGCCTGCGCGCAATATTCCCTGCAATTTTTTCCACAATAAATTTCGTGTTTCCTGTCGGGCTGAAAAAAACAGCCCTCACCTTTCCGATTTTCACCGGCTCCCCCTTATCTGCCTTCCGGCCGTCATCATGCGTGTACGAAACTGCCTTTTATCTTTTCCTACGCAAGATGATCCCGCGGATTGTCATCTTCAAACTCAAACACACATTTTTCATATGCATTGATCACATGCGTGTCCATATACTTATCATACCGTTTATGCTCCCTCCCGTAGGACATATGCACATGCCCGTGAAGAAAAAATCTGGGATGATATTTTTCCATCAGCGTCTTAAACACCCGAAACCCCTGATGCGGCAGATCACGCCCGTCATTGAGCTGATAAGCAGGAGCATGCGTCACCAGAATATCAAATCCCCGCCTTCGGAACAGACGGAACCATAGCCGCTTTACTCTCGCCTTCATCTGCCGTTCGGTATACTGATGCGGTCCTTCCTTATAACGCATTGAACCCCCGACCCCCAGGATCCGCACGCCCTCATGGACGTAAATCCGATCCTCAATACAGATACATCCCTCCGGCGGATTTTTTTCATATTTGTCGTCGTGATTTCCATGCACATACAATACGGGCACTGCAGCAAGCGTCGCCAAGAAAGACAGATAACGTGGATCCAGATCACCGCACGAGATAATCAGATCGACGCCCTCAATTATTCTCTTGTCAAAATAATCCCACAGAGCCTTCGACTCCTCGTCCGCAATTGCCAGTATCCTCATGATATGCGCGCTATCCTTCCTTCCTGACGACGCCCTGCTGTTTCATGACAGGCGCAGCCTGCTCCTTTAACTCTTCCTTTTTGGGAATCGAACCGATGACATTGTCCGCCAGCCAGTCTATGGTCATAATCTCCTCGGGACTAAGACATCTGTCCGGATCGTCCACGACAACCCCCGTCTGGGAATACAGAATGCCTGAAAACGGATTAAACAATTCCGAACTGATAGACGCTTTTAACAGCTCCACCAGTCGTTTCGTCCCGATGGGAAGATGCTGGGAACAGACCACATCGATCACTCCCGCCGACATTCCCCACCAGTAATTAATCGCCTTCGTAGACGAGGCCTTATCATCGTATTTCCATTTGCCGTCCATAATCGTCCGGATAAGCTGTTCATAAAACTTTCCCCAGTGACACAGCGGCATGGCAAGATTTCTCGGATGCC
>CANDFU010000264.1 GCA_947384095.1 uncultured Roseburia sp.
TGTGATGGGAAACGCGCTTCGCATCTTAAAGATCGGAAAAGGGGAAAAACAGGTGTTTTACAACGCCTCTTTTCATGCGAACGAAAATATCACGACGCCGGTGCTTTTGAAGTTTGCGGAGGAATATGCGAAAGCCTATGCGGAAGGCGGGGATATTCTGGGAATATCTGCGTCGGAGCTTTTTGACAATTACAGCCTGTATCTTCTGCCGATGGTCAATCCCGACGGTGTCGACCTGGTAAACGGGATACTCACGAACGGATTTTATTACCGGAAGGCAGAGGAGATTGCCCGTGCCTATCCGCAGATTTCGTTTCCGGCTGGATGGAAGGCAAATATTGACGGGGTAGATCTGAATTTACAGTTCCCGGCGGGCTGGGAGCAGGCGAAGGAAATCAAATTTTCACAGGGGTTTACCGCTCCGGCCCCCAGGGATTATGTCGGCGTCGCGCCGCTTACCGCGCCGGAGAGCGCGGCTGTCTTCCGGTTTACGCAATCGCATGATTTCAGGCTGATTCTGGCGTATCACACGCAGGGCGAGGTGATTTACTGGAAATATCTGGATTATGAGCCGGATAATTCTTATGAGATCGCGCAGTATTTCGGGGCGGTCAGCGGCTATGCGGTCGAGGAGACGCCGCAGGCGTCGGGCTATGCGGGTTATAAGGACTGGTTTATCCAGGAATATAACCGTCCGGGGTATACGATTGAGGCCGGGCTCGGGGAGAATCCGCTTCCGATGACACAGTTTGACCGGATTTATGAGGATAATCTGGGGATTCTGCTCGGCGGGATGACACAGGTGTGACGTCTTTCATTTCCGCCTTCTGCCGTTTGTGTGAGATCTGGCCCCGCAGTCGGTTATGGGGCTGGATTTTGCGCCGGATGAGAAAAATGTATGAGGGAAAAGATGCTGGATATAAGCGTGCTGATAAAGCCTGCGTCCGGGATGTGTAATATGTCCTGTGATTATTGCTTTTATGCGGATGAACAGAAGAACAGAGAGACGGAAAATTATGGGTTTATGTCTTTTGGGACGTTGAAGAATGTAATCCGGAAGACCATGGCAAATGCGGAGCGCAGTATCACGTTTGCGTTTCAGGGCGGGGAACCTACGCTCAGAGGGATCGATTTTTTTAAAGAGGTTATCCGGCTGGAAAACAGATATAACCGCAGGGGCATAAAGGTGCAGAATGCCATGCAGACAAACGGGTATGATGTGGATGAGAAATGGTGTGAGTTCCTGCATGACAATCATTTCCTGGCAGGACTTTCGGTAGACGGGACAAAAGAATGCCACGATGCATACCGCCACACAAAAGACGGGAAAGGTACGTCTGATCGTATCTGCCGTACGGCGGAATTATTTGACCGGTATGGAGTTGAATATAATATTCTCACGGTGGTAAACCGTAAGGTTGCGGCCGGGATTGAGCAGATTTATGCTTTTTATAAGAAAAAGGGCTGGCGGTATCTGCAGTTTATCCCGTGTCTGGAACCTTTCGGGGCAGAACCCGGGAAACAGAAGTTTTCTGTGACGCCGGAGCAGTACGGGACGTTTCTGGTCCGGCTGTATGAACTGTGGTATGAGGACTATAAAAAGGGGGAACAGCCGTATATCAGGCAGTTTGAAAACTATGCGGCCATTCTCATGGGGTATCTTCCGGAAGCCTGTGACCAGAGGGGGACATGCGGTCTGCAGCATGTCGTGGAGGCGGACGGCACGGTCTATCCATGTGATTTTTACGCGGTGGACGAGTATCGTATCGGCAATTTTAACGAAAATACGTTTGCGGAGATACAAAAAAAGCGTGACGGCATCCGGTTTGTGGAGCGTTCGGAAAATATTTCCGGACGGTGCGGACGCTGTGATTATTACAGGCTTTGCCGGGGAGGGTGCCAGAGAAACCGTGTTTTTGATCCGGAAACGGAGACGTATCACAATTATTTCTGTGAGAGCTATCAGATGCTGCTGTCTGAATTTTCTGCTTTATGGAAGGAATGATTTCAAATGAGAAGGGGGGAGGGAACATGAGGCCGAATATTATTATTTTTAATCCGGATGAGATGAGGGCGGATGCAATGGGACATCTCGGAAATCCGGCCGCGCACACGCCGTTTCTGGATGCGATGGCAGGGACAGACGCCGTGTCATTCCGGAACGCATTCTGCCAGAATCCGGTGTGTGTGCCGAGCAGGTGCAGTTTTACGACCGGTCTGTACCCGCATGTCAGAGGACACAGGACGATGGCCCATCTTCTGCGGGAAGGGGAAGAGACGATTTTCAGCGAGTTGAAAGACAGCGGATATTATGTCTGGATGAATGCGAGAAATGATCTGGCCGCCGCGCAGGAGCCTGGAGCGCTGCAGCGGCACGCCAGCGAGATCTTTTACGGGGGAAATGTCCCGAAGGCGAAAGGTCCCGTCGGCGGGGAGATAAAGAGAGACAGTCCCGATTTCAGGGCCATGTACGGCGGAAAGCTTGGACTTGACGAAAACGGAAGAAACTATTCCGGCGACGATGAAGACCTGGACGCCGCGATTAAGGCAATCCGCAATAAGCCGAAGGACCAGCCGTTGTGCCTGTTTCTCGGGATGTGTTATCCGCATCCGCCGTATCAGGTCGAGGAGCCGTATTTTTCCATGATCGGGAGGGAGAAAATAAAGGAGCGGATCCGTGCCGGTGCGTGCGCCGGAAAGGCCAGAATCGAGGATGTGATCCGGAAAAATCAGCGTCTGGAGGATTACACGGAGGAGCAGTGGACAAGGCTGCGGGCGACTTATCTGGGGATGGTTGCAAAAATCGACGACCAGTTCCGGCGGCTGTGTGATGCGCTGAAGGAAGCCGGGGAGTATGACAATTCCGCGATCTTCTTTTTCTCAGATCACGGTGACTTTACTGGCGACTACGGAATCGCGGAAAAGGCGCAGAATACGTTTGAAGACTGTCTCACAAACGTGCCGTTTCTGATAAAGCCGCCGAGGGGATATGCGACGGATCCCGGAATCAGCGACAGCCTGGTAGAGCTGGTTGATTTTTATGCGACGGCGATGGATATGGCGGAGGCAGTGCCGTGCCATACGCAATACGGCAGATCTCTGCGCGGGGTCCTGGAAAACAGGTCGCACGCTGTCAGGGAGTTTGTCACGTGCGAGGGCGGCCGTAACAGTGATGAGATCCACTGTGACGAATTTCATGCAAACGGGCCGGAGGGAACCAGTCCGGCCAGCCCGTATTATCCGAGACATCTCTCGCAGACGGATGCGGACGCGCATGCCAAAGGATTTATGATCCGCACCGATCGGTATAAGCTGGTTTTAAGGGTAAACGAAGAGGACGAGTTTTATGATCTCATCGGGGATCCGAAGGAACTGTGCAATGTGATTGCGGATCCTGCATACGCGCCGGCGATCAGAGAGCTGGAGAAACAATTCCGCGTCTGGCTGATGAAGACGGCGGATATCGTTCCGTATCAGTATGACAGGCGGTTTTCCGAGGAAATGATCTGGGCGCGGGTAAAGCTTCTGGTGCCGCCGGAGCATGAGCGGGAAATACGGGAGAGAATCGGGGCGGGGGAAAATATGTTTCTGCTTACACAGGAATGTCAGAGAAGATTCGGCGCACAGAACCGGAGCGGGGAGTAGCCC
>CANDFU010000265.1 GCA_947384095.1 uncultured Roseburia sp.
AGATGACGAGAGGTGACTGGAGTTCAGACGTGTGCTCTTCCGATCTATCACGCCGGACGCGGCAACGCATGCCATACTCAAGGGAACGTTTACACCTGCGGACATCGATGTGACAGGACAGAGATTTAATATCGGCGATCTGAATTATGTTGTCACGGAAATGATTACGCCGGGGGAGTATCAGGTAAAATGTGAGACGGCCGGGAGCATTGGAAACCGCTATATGGGAAATATGACGCCGATGGAGTATATTCACGGCCTTCGGTCGGCGGTGCTTTCCGGCGTTCTGATCCCGGGGAAAGATGAGGAAGACACGGAAGTTCTGAGGAGGCGCTATTTTGACAGTTTTAAACAAAAGCCGTTCGGCGGAAACCGTGCGGATTATCTGACTGCCGTGCGCAGGATAGAAGGTGTCGGAGACGTGAAGGTGACGAGAGTCTGGAATGCCGGAATCCGTCCGCATGATCTGCTTCCGGATAGCGCGGTTTCGGACTGGTATGAGTCGGCGAAGGGAGATCTGAGCGAATCCGTCGCAGCCTGGCTTTCTGCAGTGTATACAGCGGCTTCAGAGAAAAAGCTGACAACCGGCGGGACGGTTCTTCTCACAGTCGTCAATGCACTTGATTTCGGGGAGGCAGGCGATGTTTTGCTGAAAAATATCCAGGACGCCGTGGATCCGGATGAAAATGCCGGAGAAGGATATGGACTTGCTCCGATCGGACACATGGTAAAAGTGGAAAGTGCGGTACCGGTGGAGGTTTTTGTCAACGCGCATATCACGTTTGACGAGGGTTATGGCTGGGGAAATTGCAGCGCTGCAATCAGAGAATCGCTGGAGCGTTATCTGCTCGGACTGCGCAGGGAATGGGCTGAACACAGCCGCATAATTGTAAGGGCCAGCCAGATTGAGGCCGGGATACTTGACGTGCCGGGGGTTATTGATATCGAGGCGACAACGCTCAATGGCGAGGCCGGAAATCTGACGCTTGGGACGTTTGAAATTCCAGTGACAGGGGGTGTGTCAGAGTGATCAGAGAGGTAAAGCTTGCATCTTATCTGCCGCCATATATGCAGGAATACCGGGATCCGGCGGAGGCGCTTTTGGCGGAGGACCCGGAGTTTACGCTGGTCTGGAAGGCGGCGGAGCGGGTATTGTACAATCGCTTTATCCTGACGGCAGATGAGTATGGAATCGCCCGCTATGAGAAGATGCTCGGCATCTTCCCGGAGGCGGAGGATACGCTTGAAAGCCGCAGGAGAAGGGTGCAGAGCAGATGGTATGACACGGTTCCGTATACATATAAGGTCTTGCTGCAGAAGTTGTCCGTACTGTGTGGCGATAAGGGATTTATGCTGGCGCATAATTTTTCAGAGGGGTATACGCTTCACTTGGAAACGGGGATGGAATTGTACGGGCAGGTGGACGAACTGGAAAAGATGCTGGATCATATCCTGCCCTGCAATCTTGTGGCGGAGACGGTAAATGACATAGATGGTGCGATGCGGGGGCTGTTTTTCCCTCACGGAGGCATCGCCTTTGCGCAGGATATCTGCATCACATCGGAGCCGTGTGTGATTGAAATGGATGGCGTGGAAAGAGTAAAGGAGGAAGCGTGAGATGGCAGAGTTTGGGAAACTGATAATAACGGAAAAAGGGAAAGCGTTGTTGATGAAGACGGTAAACAGTGAGTGCAGGATTCTTTTCAGTAAAATAGCTGTATCGGATGTCGGATATGCACAGGAAGATCTGGCCTCGCTCGATATGCTTGAGGGGGTCAGACAGATGACAGCACTCTCGGAGATCGAGACGGACGGTCCGGATTCCATCCGGATTCACGCAATTCTGCCGAATACGGAACTGGGTGAGGGATATTATCTGAGAGCGGTGGGATTGTATGCAGAGGATCCGGATGAGGGTGAGATTTTATATGGCGTGTCGATTGAGACGTCGGAGTATGGATGCTATGTGCCGCCGTTTCGTGGACGGACTGCCTCCAGTCTCTATTTTAATCTGTCCGTTACTGTCGGAAACTCTGAAAATGTGACCCTTGAGGTGGATCAGGGAGCGGCGGCTACGGTAAAACAGCTCAATAAAGTCCGGTATCCGGAGTTTGAGATGGCAAAGGAGCGGGAAAATCTCGTATCCGGTGAAAGACAGGATACGCTTTTTGGAAAGATTGCGCGATGGTTTGCTGACCTGAAGGCCGTGGCTTTTTCGGGGAGTTATCGGGATCTGTCCGATAAACCTGCGCTGGGGAGCGCGGCGCCGCAGGAGGTTGCGAACAACGATACCACGACGTCGGAAGGGTATGTGGCGGATGCAAGGGTGGCGAAGGTGCACGGGGACGAGATCGATTCTCTGAATACGGCGCTGGCAGGGCATAAGACGTCGGGGGATCATGACGGCAGGTATTATACTGAAGGGGAAGTGAACAATCTGCTCGCGGGGAAGTCGGCAACCGGACATGTACATGACGAGAGGTATTATACAGAGGCAGAAGTGAACAATCTGCTTGCAGGAAAGCTTTCTACGACGGCATCCTGTAACAGAAACTGGAACTGGTCTGGCCAGGCCGGGCAGCCGACCTGGCTGTGGGGCGGGAATGATGCGGCAAATATGTATGTGTACAGCCCGGCAAATTTCAGGGTAAATTATGCAAATGTTGCTGGTGTGGCAGGATGTCTTGGAAGAGGTGGAGATGGCAGTGTTCCGATGACATTTTACTGGAATGGCCAGGACGGGCAGCCGACCTGGCTGTGGGGCGGGAATGATGGAAATACGATGTATGTATATAATCCATCTAATTTTACCGTATCAAAGTGTACAGAAGGGATTATATCGCCGCCAGCAAACCGGGCTGTCGATCTCAATGCAACAGGCGATTGCTTTCGTAGTTACGACGGCAGTCTTAATATGGTCACCGGCGTAATAAACCTTGGATCTACTAATTCCCGATGGAAACAGTTATATGCGGCGACGGCGACGATTTCCACATCTGATCGCAAATTAAAAAAGGATATAAAAACATTGTCTAAGGAGTATGCGAAGCTTTTTATGCTTTTGCAGCCGGTATCATTTTTATTCAAAGATGGAGAGTCGGGCAGGGCGCATATCGGGTTTATCGCGCAGGATGTTGAAGATGCGATAGAGGAATGCGGGTTGACAGATCTTGATTTTGCAGGATTCTGTAAAGATATTAAGACAGTTAACAGGAGTGAAAGAGATGAAAACGGAAACCGCAGAGAGATCGAGGAACCTGTACTGGATTGCGACGGCAATCCGGAGTACATCTACTCCCTGCGCTATGAAGAATTTATCGCTCTCAACACATACATGATACAGACGGTGGTAAACCGGATGGAAAAGATGGACCAGCGCATTGCAGCTCTGGAAAAACGGCTGGCCGGATCCGGGCAGCCCGGGCGGGCATAGAAAGATCCGGAAGATATTTTTTGAGAAAGGAAGTGAATGCAGATGAGAGAACTTATTTCAGTCAAATCATTGTTTTTAACGATTATCGGGGGCGTCGGCGGATGGATTGCGCAGCTTTTTGGCGGATGGGGGGAGGATATGACGACATTGCTGTTGTTTATGAGATCGGAAGAGCACACGTCTGAACTCCAGTCACCTCTCGTCATC
>CANDFU010000266.1 GCA_947384095.1 uncultured Roseburia sp.
AAATGCCGTATTCCAGGACGGCCTGCGCCCAGGTATCCTGGGAAAGGGCGCAGAGCGCTTCCGCATACGAGACGAGGGTGCGGCAAAGTTCGGTAAAGTTTGCGTCATATTCCGAGAGCGCCGGCAGGTTGGCGGCTCCGTAGAGAAGCTTTAGATCCGTGTTGGTCTGGCCGCCCAGGTTCAGGATTTTCTTTTCCGAGAGCGCGAGCAGTTTCTTTTCGGCTTCTTTTACCTGCGCGTTGTCAAAATTACCTATTGGAAATGTTTCCAGAGGTATGTTAAGATAGGGGAGGCCGCTGATATCCTGGCGGCGCGTCTGGTTTGCCAGATTTTCGCGGTTCCAGAACCGGGTTTCGACGTCTGTCTGCTTTCTGGTGCTTTTTTTGCGATAATAGGCCAGCAGGAAAACGAGAAAGACAAAAATACCTAGAAATATCATAGAATAGTCCTTTCCATAAACAGAAAACAAAGCAACGGTTGAAAGATTCTTCGTCTGTCAGCCGCAGATCTGCGTCCGCACAGCAACCGCAGATCTGGCTGCAGAAAAGCTGTGCAGAAACGGAGTGAAAATGTACGATTTTAGCAAAAAGAAAAACAGAAAATTGATGGCAATTATTGTCATTCTTCTTGTCGGCGCAATGCTGCTGACGACCGTACTTGCGGCTTTCATGTAAAATATACTAAAAATAATGGCCGGAGTCAAATTAATTTGTACTTATGCATCTTGAAAATTAAAACGATTATGATAGAATATTGAAGCAAGTATTTACAGACGCACATCTGCATATATCTGTAGATATTGGGAAGTTGATGTAAAAGAGTGTGCATGATGGAGGGAAATATGAGAAAGTATAGAACGATCATAGCACTTTCCTGCCTGGCCGCAGCGGCGTGCCTGGCGTTTGGAAATCCATCCGGGGTAAAAGCCGGGGAGGGAGAGCGGATTGCGGAGCGTGTGTACATTGGAAGCATTCATGTCGGAGGGATGACAGAAGAGGAGGCGCAGGCAGCCGTTGACCACTATGTATCGGAGGCGGGAAACGCGGTGTTTACGCTTTCCGTCGGAAATAAGAACATACAGGCAAAGGCGTCGGAGCTTGGAGTCAGTTTTACAAATCAGAATGTAATACGACAGGCGGTAGACGTCGGCAGAAGCGGAAATCTGATCAAACGGTATAAGGACAAAAAGGATCTTGAATATGGTGATAAAAAGATCCCGCTGTCGCTGGAAGTGAACGCGGCCATGGTGAGCGAACTGCTGGAAGAGAATGTGGAAGATTTAAATCAGGAAGCTGTCGATAACGGTCTGGTGCGCGAGAACGGTGCATTCCGTTTTATTGAGGGCGCCCAGGGGATTGAGGTGGATACGGCGGCGTCCACGCAGGTTATCCAGGATTTTATCAATGACGGCTGGGACGGAAGCAATGCCCGGGTTGAACTGGCTGCGGAGATCGTGGAGCCGCGCGGAGCAAAAGAGGAATTGTCAAGGATCAAGGATGTCCTTGGCTCGTTTCAGACGAGTTACGGTGATTCGGGGCGGAACCGCTGTACCAATATTGAGGTGGCCGCCGGAAAGATTGACGGAACGCTTCTGTATCCCGGAGAAGAGTTTTCCGTGGCGCAGACGATCGGACCGCTCAATGCGTCAAACGGATATCAGCCGGCGCCTTCCTATGAAAACGGGCAGACGGTAGAGTCTTATGGCGGCGGCGTCTGCCAGATATCGACGACTCTGTACAATGCAGTGATTCTGGCGGAGCTTGAGATCACGGAGCGGTCAAACCATTCGATGATCGTCACTTATGTACAGCCGTCGATGGACGCTGCGATTGCAGGAGATTATAAGGATCTGAAGTTTGTGAATAATCAGGACGTTCCGATTTATATTGAGGCGTATATTGAAGGGAAAAGCGTCGGATTTAATGTTTTCGGGGAGGAGCAGAGGCCTTCAAATCGAAAAGTTTCCTATGAGAGCGAGGTTGTCTCGCGCCAGGATCCGCCGACACAGTTTGTGGCGACGGGGGATCCGGCCGGTTACATTGCGGTGGCACAGGGAGCGCATACCGGTTATGTGGCAAGGCTGTGGAAGATTGTGACGGTGGACGGTTCGGAGGAAAGCCGCGAGATTTTTAACAAGAGCAGTTACCGGACTTCCCCGCGGATTATAAGAGTGGGTACCGCGTCGGCAGACCCGAATATTTCGGCGGTTATGGGAGCCGTGATTGCGAGCGGGGATGAAGCCGCCATCCGGGCTGCCGCGGCATCATGTGCCGCGGGCGTGGCTCCGGCGCTGAATCCGGAGCAGCAGCCTCCGGCGGAACAGCAGCCGGCCCCCGAACAGCAGCCGGAGCAGCAGCCTGTACCGGAACAACAGCCCGTGCAGTAGAGAGGGAAACAGAGCCGGACGGCGGATTACCAATATAACGTGACAAAACAGCAGGGCTGCCTTTTCTATGAGGCAGCCCTGCCAGTATGGAGGAAACGATGAAGATAGGAAAAGTACCGGAAAGTGTGCTGAAGCGTTCCATACTGCGGCAGATTCGTACGAGAAGACCGGAAGTGGTACTGGGAGCCGGCGTCGGCGAGGACTGCGCCGCGGTAAAGCTTGCCGAGAACGAGACGCTGGTGATGTCGGCGGATCCGATCACCGGGACTGCGGCGGATATCGGTATGCTTTCGATTCAGGTTACGGTCAACGACCTGGCCAGCGCGGGCGCTGAGCCGGTAGGCGTTCTGCTGACACTGCTTTTGCCGGAGGAGACGCAGGAGCCGGAGCTGAAAGCGATTATGGAGCAGACTGAGGCGGCATGTGCAAAGGCGCGGGTGCAGGTGATGGGCGGCCACACGGAGGTGACGGCGGTTGTAAAACAGCCTGTGCTTATGGTCTGCGGCGTCGGTAAGGTAAAGGACGGCCATGTGATTACCACGGCCGGGGCACGGCCGGGAATGGATGTGGTTGTGACAAAATGGATCGGCATCGAGGGGACTTCTATTCTCGCAAAGGAAAAGGAGGCAGAGCTTCTGACACGATTTTCGGCCGCGTTTGTCGCAAAAGCGCGGGAGCTGGATGAATACCTTTCCGTGCTTCCGGAGGCGGAAGCAGCCGTTTCATCCGGCGTGGCAGCGATGCACGACGTCACGGAGGGCGGTATTTTCGGGGCGCTCTGGGAGATGGCGGAGGCATCCGGCGTCGGGCTTGAGATCGATCTGAAAAAAATACCGATCCGCCAGGAGACGGTCGAAGTCTGTGAGTTTTTCGGGATCAATCCCTATCAGCTTATATCCAGCGGCTGTATGCTGATGGCGTCGTCCGACGGAAACGGGCTTGTGCGGGAGATAGAAAAGGCCGGGATTCCGGCTGTTGTCATCGGAAAGGTGACAGAGGGGAATGACCGTATTCTCTGGAACGACGGGGAAAAGCGATTTCTGGAGCCTCCCGGAACAGATGAATTATATAAGGTGTGAATATAAAAACGAGAGAAACAGGAAAGGAACGTGAAATCATGCGGGAGAAGATTTTGACTTTTATCGAAAAAAACAGCCGGATTGATCTGCGCGAACTCGCGATCGTTTTAGGCGTCGACGAGGGTGCGGTGCTGAACGAGATGGAACGGATGGAAGAGGAGCATGTGATCTGTG
>CANDFU010000267.1 GCA_947384095.1 uncultured Roseburia sp.
GATCACGCTGAAAAAGAATGGTGTGTACGGCCTTTTTTTTGACAATACATATAAGTCATATTTTAATCTGAGAAAAGAGAATGAGGCTTATTATTTTTACGGCGCGGACGGAGGGGAGCTGAATTATTATTTTATCGGCGGGGAAAATATGGCCGGTGTGATAAAGAATTATACGGCGCTGACCGGAAGAACGCCGCTGCCGCAGCTCTGGACGCTGGGGTATCATCAGTCGAGATGGGGGTATGAGTCTGCGGAGGAGATCAGGGAAGTGGCGGAAACGTTCCGCAGACTTGCGATACCATGCGATACGATTCACTTTGACATTGATTATATGGACGGGTTCCGTGTGTTTACCTGGGACGAAAAGTTTTACGGCGCGCCGGGAGAACTGATCGGAGAGCTGGGATGCAGCGGATACAAGGCGGTGACGATCATTGATCCGGGCGTCAAGCTGGACGAGGGATACTACGTTTATGACGAGGGAATTGCAAACGATTATTTTGCAAAGACGCCCGGGGGAGAAGTATATGACAACTGGGTCTGGCCGGGGGCGGCTGTATTTCCGGATTTCGGAAAGCCCGCGGTCCGCAGATGGTGGGCCGGTAAACAGGAGTTTCTGACGTCCATGGGAGTGGCGGGAGTCTGGAATGACATGAATGAGCCGGCGAGCTTTCACGGTGAGCTTCCGGCGGATATCGTGTTTTCGGATGAGGACAGGCCGCTGCCGCATGCGGCGATGCACAATATTTACGGGCATCAGATGGCAAAAGCGACTTATAACGGGTTAAAGGATGCGACAGGAAAACGGCCGTTTGTGATCACACGTGCCTGTTATGCAGGGACACAGAAATATTCGACGGTCTGGACCGGGGACAACCAGAGCCTCTGGACGCATCTGCAGATGGCGGTGCCGCAGCTGATCAACCTGGGGCTCTCCGGCTTTGCGTTTGCGGGAACGGACGTCGGAGGATTTGGAGCGGACTGTACGCCGGAGCTTTTGTGCCGCTGGGTGCAGGTGGGGGCTTTTTCGCCGCTGTTCCGCAATCATTCCTGCGAGGGCTGTATCCGCCAGGAGCCGTGGAGATTTGATGAGAAGACGATTGAGATCAACCGCAAATTTATTGAACTGCGCTACCGTCTGCTTCCCTATTTTTACGATTTGTTCAGGATATGCGGGGAGACGGGCCTGCCGGTGATACGGCCGCTGGTCCTGCACTATGAAAACGATCCGGAAACCTGGAATCTGAACGGCGAGTTTCTGGTCGGCGAGTATCTTCTGGCAGCTCCGGTTCTTGAGCAGGGGGCCACAAAGAAGATGGTATATCTTCCGGACGGGATCTGGTATGAGTTTCCGAGTGGGACGAAATACCAGGGGGGCCGTTATTATGTGGTGGACGCGCCGCTCGATACCTGTCCCCTATTTGCAAAATCCGGTGCGATGATCCCGACCTGGGATGTGCAGCAGTATGTGGGAGAGAATCCGGATCCGGCATTGAAGCTTCTCGTGTTTCCGGGAGAGGGGCGGTATGTCCATTACCGGGACAATGGGGAAGACTTTGCGTACCGGGACGGGGCGTATAGCCTCTATTCCTTCGTCAGAGAGGCGGGAGGGGAAGTGCAGATGGAAATGCTGCACGAGGGATACCCGCGGTATCAGAAGATAGAGTATGTATTTATTGGGAGCGATCATGTCTGAGATTTTCGGCGATGGCAGTAAACGGGACTGTGGGGGAATTCCCACAGTCCCGTCGGATTTTCGCTTTCCTCTTATAATTCTTCCGGCATTTTCCACTCGCGGGAGGCTGTCCGGTATTTTTCGAGATACATTTCATATTGCACGAGAAGCGCATTGCTGGGAGTAAAGCTGTTTTTTTCTTCCTGGATCAGATATTCGTAGCACTCTGCAAGTCCGAGAAGCGGCAGGTCGCCGTTTGTATGAATGTCCAGGATGCTTTCGGTTTCATAGGCCGCATTATAAAACCAGAGGACTGCTTCGCTGTAATCGCGGTGTGCCGCAAAATAGGTTCCCAGTTCATAGCAGATTTCAGAACAGGGGGTCGTCAGCAGATCTTTCATCGTCAGTTTGAAAAATTCGTCTTTGTTGTCCTCAAGGCGGTAGATGCGGGCAAGAATGCATGCCGCTTCTTTTCTGGCATCGTCGCTGTAATCATTATCGATAATGGAACGGAAAATAGGTTTTGCGTCTGTGAAATCCCGCTTGTCTCCTGTTTTTAACAATTCTCTGGCATACATGGAACGGATTTTTGGAGAAAATGTACCGTCGTGTTCAAATATTTTGATGAAAATAGAAAAATCGCGCTTGCTGTGAAGCGTCTGCGGCCGATGGAAGATTTCGATATTGCTGTCGAAGATTACGGGGGCCAGTCGGATGGTCTCATGGACGGGATCCACCCAGGTAAAGGTGCGAAGCCGCTTAAAAAGCTTTGGGCGGTATTCTTTTTTTGCATTGAGCACGGTGTTAAAGCCTGTCTCCGTTACATATTTCATCTGAACAATCTCGATTTCGGGAAGGAGGACGGATTTCATGCGCGCAAAGCGGTCATGGTTTTCTGCATCCAGGATTTCGTCCGCGTCTGCGGTATAAATATATTCCATCGTCGCTTTGGAAAAGGAATAATTCCGGGCAGCGGAAAAATCGCTGGTCCATTTATAATCATATATCTTTGTAGTGTAGCGGGCCGCAATTTCTTTCGTGCGGTCCGTGGAACCGGTGTCGACAATAATGATCTCGTCCATCAGGTCAGCGATGCTCTCCAGGCACTGTTCCAGGATATTTTCTTCATTTTTTACGATCATGCATAAACTGATTGTTGTCATAGTACTCTCCATTCTCACTTTTTTCAAATTGCGCGTCTGTGCCGTGAGACCGTTGTCTATCTGAAAATACGATGTCTGATACGGGCGAGTATCCCTCTTAAGCGCCACAGGAATGCCCTGAGGCGGGTAGGGATCGTGATTTTCTGATGCGCGAACAGGTCATACATGTATTGCTTTGAGATATCGCCGAAATGCAGCGCATAAAACCGGATCTCTTTTTTCGTTTCCAGATGTCTGCAGTAAGGGACGCCGCCGGACCAGCGCAGTTTTTTTATGCCAAGCATGGAATCATATTCGTATTCGTTTTCCAGGTAATTGGAAGGAATACAGATGTTGGCATCAAACACGGTGCCCTGATAAATTTTGGCCAGATTTAAAACCCGGTCTTTGGGAAGCGTCTGGGACCAGAGGTAGAGCAGCGACATTTCGCCGACGCCGCCGTAAAGGTTGTATTTTTTATGCGCGTCCCATTTTTTATTTAATATGTCGAGGTGATTGGAATACATGTCGATACAGTAATCAAGAAAGTCGGCGAGAGATTCCCTGCGGAAATAAGAGATCCCGGCGCAGGCTGTCCAGCGGAGTCCGTTCCCTGCAGGAGCACCCTGCATATCCTGTTTCTGAGGGATTTCCAGGGCGGTATCACATGAGCGGAACGGTTCATAAGCGCTCAGATTGAGGTAGAGCAGGATATCGCTGTCCAAAATTATGCAATCGCTGTCGTTGTTTTTTACCAGATACGCATGGATGAGAAAGAAACGTCTGAAAAAGCTGATAGCCCAG
>CANDFU010000268.1 GCA_947384095.1 uncultured Roseburia sp.
TTTATTTAATTTCCTGTCTTTCTGGAATGAATACATTATTTCCATGACGCTGATGAGTTCTGCAAAGGGAGCAAAGACGCTGCCGGTAGGATTATTGAACCTGATGCAGGCACAGCAGTCGGCGGCACAGTACGGCATTATGTATGCGGGCCTTGTCATCGTGATGCTTCCTACCTTGATCTTGTATATCTGTGTGCAGAGCAAGCTGACGCAGGGTATGGCTGCAGGCGGTCTGAAGGGCTGATTGGTATGCAACGCATTGCGTGGAAAGGAGCGAAAAAATGGGATTCTGGAAAGAACATGCAAAATTGAGAATGGTTTTCATTGCGGTCCTGTTTGCCGCGGGGACGGCGGCTGCCATCGGCGGCTGGTTTCTGACCGGCAGGCTGGCAGGCCTCGGCATCATGATAGCAGGCGTAGGGCTTCTGGTGGCCGCGCTGTGGATCTATAATATACCTTTTGAGAGACCGCACAAAAAGAAACCATAGAGAAGAAAAGCAGGGGGCGCGTTACAATTCCGACCAACCTGGATGTGGTTCCGGAGACAATAGACGTTTTAAAACGCTGGGGGGCGGATGCGATCCGCGACTGCGACGGTACGGAATTTCCGGATGAACTGACAAAAGTCGGAGCAAAGATATATTCCACATATTATACGACCCGCAAGGACAATGAATGGGCAAAGGCGAATTCCGACGAAGTCCAGCAGTGTTACATCATGACCGGATTTTACACTGCGGCGGAGAGGGAGCTGTCGATTCCGCTGATGAAGGGGATATCGGATGAACTGATGCAGGTGAATACCCGGGATGACATTACACGCTGGTGGGAAGTCATTGACCGATCCGCAGGGAAAATCGTGCCTGTGGCGCAGTGGGAATACAGGGAGGATACCGGCTGTGTCGTTATTCATGAGGCAGAAGCGTTTCATGAGTATACAGTCAGCTTTCTGGCCTACCTGATCTGGGATCCGGTACATATGTACAATGCCGTGACCAACGACTGGAAGGATTTTGAGCACCAGATCACGTTCGATGTGAGACAGCCGAAGACACATCAGTATTCAATGGAGCGTCTGCGCAGGTTCTGTGAAGAGCATCCTTATGTAAATGTGATTCGTTACACCACGTTTTTTCATCAGTTTACATTGATGTTTGATGAGCTGAAACGGGAAAAATATGTAGACTGGTACGGCTACTCCGCATCGGTGAGTCCGTATATCTTAGAGCAGTTTGAGAGGGAAGCCGGTTATAAGTTCAGGCCGGAATACATTATTGACCAGGGGTATTATAACAATCAGTACCGGGTGCCGGGCAAAGAATTTAAGGATTTTCAGGCATTTCAGCGCCGTGAGGTGGCAAAGCTGGCGAAAGAGATGGTGGATATTACGCATGAATGCGGGAAGGAAGCCATGATGTTTCTGGGCGATCACTGGATCGGGACGGAGCCTTTTATGCCGGAGTTTAAAACGATCGGCCTGGACGCGGTGGTTGGAAGCGTGGGAAACGGAAGCACACTGCGCCTGATTTCCGATATTCCCGGCGTGAAATATACGGAAGGAAGGTTCCTGCCTTATTTCTTTCCGGACACCTTCCATGAGGGCGGAGATCCGGTAAAAGAGGCGAAGGAAAACTGGGTGACAGCGAGAAGGGCGATCCTGCGCAAGCCCATCGACCGCATCGGTTACGGGGGTTATTTAAAACTGGCGCTGGATTTTCCGGAATTTATCGATTATGTGGAGAGCGTCTGCGACGAGTTCCGGGAGCTTTATGAGAATGCCAGGGGGACGACTCCCCATTGCGTGAAAACCGTCGCTGTGCTCAACAGCTGGGGGAAGATCCGGAGCTGGGGCTGCCATATGGTGCATCATGCCTTATACCAGAAGCAGAACTACAGTTATGCGGGCGTGATAGAGGCGCTGAGCGGGGCGCCCTTTGACGTGAGGTTTCTTTCCTTTGACGATATCCTGAGGGATGCGGGCGTCTTAAACGATGTGGATGTCATCATCAATGTCGGGGATGGGGATACGGCGCATACAGGCGGGGCTATCTGGGAAAATCCGCAGATATCGGCGGCAGTCCGCGCCTTTGTGTACAATGGCGGCGGCCTGATCGGCGTCGGGGAGCCGTCCGGGCATCAGTATCAGGGGCATTACCTGCAGCTGGCGCATGTGCTCGGCGTGGAAAAAGAGACCGGGTTTACGCTCAATTATGATAAATATAACTGGGAAGAGCATCCGGAGCATTTTATTCTTGCGGACGCCACAAAGCCCGTAGACTTTGGCGAGGGCAAGAAGAACATTTTTGCATATGAGAACGCCCGGATTCTGGTGCAGCGGGAACACGAAGTACAGATGGCGGTAAATGAATTTGGAAAAGGGCGCGCCGTATATATCAGCGGCCTGCCCTACAACTTTGAGAACAACAGAATTTTGTACCGGAGTATTCTCTGGAGCGCCCACGGCGAGGAGGAGCTGACGCAATGGTTCAGCACGAATTTTAATGTGGAAGTGCACGCATATGTAAAGAATGGAAAATATTGTGTGGTGAATAATACGTATGAGCCGCAGAATACCAGGATTTATCGTGGAGACAAAAGCTGCTTCGAGTTACATCTGGACGCCAATGAGATCAGATGGTATACGATATAATTGCGGAAAGGGATGGGAAGAATGAAAAAACCAGTGCTGGTAATCATGGCAGCCGGTATGGGCAGCCGGTACGGCGGATTAAAGCAGATCGACCCTGTGGATGAGCGGGGGCATATCATCATGGATTTTTCTATTTTTGATGCAAAAAGGGCTGGATTTGAAAAGGTGGTCTTTATCATCAAAAAAGAAAACGAAAAAGATTTCCGGGAAGCCATCGGAGAGCGCATCGCGAAAGTGATCGATGTGGCATACGTCTATCAGGACCTGCACCAGATTCCGGAAGGGTTTCAGGTCCCGCAGGAGCGCGTGAAGCCGTGGGGGACGGCGCACGCGGTATTGAGCGCTAAGGATGAGATCGACGGGCCTTTTGTGGTAATCAATGCAGATGATTATTACGGCAGAGAGGCGTTTGAGAAGATCTATGAGTATCTGCAGGGCCATGAGGATGACGGGAAATATCGTTTTGCCATGGTTGGCTATCGCCTGGAGAATACGCTGACGGAAAACGGGCATGTTGCCCGCGGCGTCTGTGAAGTGAACGACAGGGGCGAGCTGGTAAGTGTGACAGAGCGGACAAGAATTGAAAAAAGAGGGCAGGGGGCGGCTTATACGGAAGATGAAGGAGCGACCTGGACCAGTCTGCCTTCCGGAACGATTGTTTCTATGAATATGTGGGGCTTTACGGCGGGATTTCTGGGAGAGATTGAGAGCGGGTTTGCAGCATTTCTTGAGAAAGGACTGAAAGAAAATCCACTGAAATGCGAGTATTTTCTCCCGGCGGTCGTCAGCAGCCTGCTGCGGGAAGACAGGGCGGTGGTGGCTGTTCTGACAACGGCGGACAAATGGTTCGGTGTGACCTACAAGGAAGATAAGCCTGTTGTGGAAAATGCAATCCGCAGCTTCAGGCAGTCGGGGTTATATCCGGAAAAATTATGGGGTGATGAATCGTGAGACGTGTTTTGGAAGAAC
>CANDFU010000269.1 GCA_947384095.1 uncultured Roseburia sp.
AAGCCACTCGACGATTGAAATGCGAAGCGCCATTGTGGAGTGCAATCTCTCTTTGTTTAAGGTGAAAAATGTCCGGCTGGACAAAAATCATGCCATGATCGACGGGAAGCTGGGCCAGTACACCGTGCATCTGGGCAGCGGCGTGGTGCACCAGATCGGAAATGCGATGCTGTTTGTCATTCCGGTTCATTCCCAGCACCGGGGGCGGATGTTCCTGCCGTTTATCGACGACGACCCGAAGACGGCGGAGATTCTCTCGAAAATCCTTTTGTTTGCGGAGGACACAAAGATAAAAGACCCGAATATTCTCTCACAGATCCGGTGACAGCCATCTGACGGTCTGTGTCAGGCTGGCGGAGCCTGATAGGAGAAAAGGATGAGATTACAGAAAGGCGGCGGGCAGGAGCGATCCGGATTCAGGATTCTCCTGCCCGGTTTTCAATACAGGAATGGAGGATGAGATGGAAAAAATGGAACAAAAGGAATACCGGTATGAGACACATATGCACACGGCGGAGTCGAGCGCATGCGCCTGCAGCACAGGGGAGGAAATGGCAAGGGCTTACCGGGAGGCAGGGTATACGGGCATTGTCATTACCGATCATTTTTTCTACGGAAATACGGCGGTGGACCGGAAGCTTTCGTGGAGCGCGTGGGTGGAGCGGTTCTGTCTGGGATACGAACACGCGAAAAAATGTGGGGATGAGATCGGCCTTCAGGTCTTTTTCGGCTGGGAATCCTGCTATAAAGGAACGGAGTTTCTGGTTTACGGGCTTGACAAAGAGTGGCTGCTCACACATCCCGGGATCAGGGATGCGACGGTGGAAGAGCAGTATCAGATGGTTCATGAGGGCGGAGGAATGATCAGCCATGCGCATCCGTTCCGGGAGGAGCCTTATATCCCCGAGATCCGCCTGTACCCGGAGTATGTGGATGCGGTGGAGGGCGTCAACGCCACTCATACGAGCCCGGAAAGCTTTGCGCACAGAAATCCTGTTTTTAACGAGCGGGCGCTCGCGTATGGCAGAGAGCACAAACTTGCGCTTACCGCCGGGTCGGACCAGCACACGACGGGGATGCTTATGGGAGGCATGGTATTTCCGCGGAAGCTTGCGGATATTCATGATTTCTGCCGCGCGGTGCTCGCAGGGGAGGCGCTGCGGCTTCTGGACGGGACTTCCGCTGAATTTTGAAAAGTCAGATCTGCCCGTTCCGGGACGTTGTGCGGAAGGCTTTCGGGGAAACGCCTTTTTGTTTATGAAAGGTCTTGGAGAAATAAAGGCTGTTGTCGAAACCAAGGGAGTTTGCGATCGCCGTGACCGAGAGATCGGAGTGCTCCAGCAGGTAACAGGCCTGTTTCATCCTGAAATCAGTCAGATATTCTTTCGGAGACCGGCCGAGAACGGTCTGGAAGGAACGGAAAAGCTGGCTGCGGCTGACGCCGACGTAGGCGGCAATGTCTTCGACGGTGATGGCATAAGAGTAGTTGGAGGAAATATATTCAATCCCTTTTTGTACATAGCTGTTGGCGGAGTCTGGCGTGCCGGAGCGGGACGCGCCGTGCAGGAAGAGGGCCAGCATGGTATAGAGGCGCCCTGTCATTTCCACCGCATGCTCAAATTCATTTCCGCGCGCGTCATAGATATGCAGAATCTGCCGACGGATGGCCTCCCCTGACGGGACGTTGCGGATAAACGGGGTTTCGGGGGAAAAATCCGACGCGTTTAAAATCATGGAGGCGTCGCTCCCGGTAAAGCCGACCCAGGCGTATTCCCAGGGATCGTCTTCCGCTGCATGGTAGAGCACTTCTGTGTTCGGATACACGAGAAAGGCGTCTCCGGCACTGAGTTCGTGGAGACGGCGGTCTGATTTATAAAACCCCTTTCCGGAGACAATATAATGAATCAGATAGTGGTCGCGGATTCCAGGCCCCCACTGGTAGAGCGCGTCGCATTTCTGGAAGCCGACGTTGTAGACGCTCAGGGAGACAAGCTCCTTTTCAGTCACCTTGTATGAGTTTTTGTAATTTCTGTTCATGTGCGGGATCCTCCTGTGCCGAAAGGCAGGGCGAAAAGGTATAAGAACATTTTTCGGTGTCCGGCCGGGCCCGGAGTCCTGCCTTACCGCGCAGACGTGCCGGACATGGTGTTCTGTCCCTGGTATTCTATGATAGATTATAGGGCGAGCGGCGATATTGTGCAACATAATTACATAAAGTTTACACATTTTTGGCTATACATTCCACAGAATATAAGGTAATATGGAGTCAGAAATAAAGAAAAGACAGAGTACAGAGAGAAAGGCGGAATCATTATGGCAATTTTAGTTACCGGCGGGGCGGGGTATATCGGAAGCCACACGTGTGTGGAATTGTTAAACGCAGGATATGAGGTGGTTGTGCTGGACAACCTGAGCAATTCTTCCGAAAAGTCGCTTGAACGGGTAAAGGCGATTACCGGAAAAGAAGTTACGTTTTATAAGGGCGACATTCTGGACCGGGATGTGCTCAACCGGATTTTTGCGGAGGAAAAAATCGAGAGCTGCATCCATTTTGCAGGGTTGAAGGCGGTCGGGGAGTCTGTCGCAAAGCCGTGGGAATACTACAATAATAATATTGCAGGAACGCTCACGCTGGTGGATGTGATGCGCTTAAACGGCTGCAAAAATATTATTTTTTCGTCTTCCGCGACCGTGTACGGTGATCCGGCGCAGATCCCGATTACCGAAGAGTGCCCGAAAGGACAGTGCACCAATCCTTACGGATGGACCAAGTCGATGTTAGAGCAGGTGCTCTCTGATATCCAGAAGGCGGATCCGGAATGGAATGTGATCCTGCTGCGCTATTTTAATCCGATCGGCGCGCACAAAAGCGGTACGATGGGCGAAAATCCGAACGGTATCCCGAACAATCTCATGCCTTATGTCACACAGGTGGCCGTCGGCAAATTAAAGGAGCTCGGCGTATTCGGAAACGATTACGACACGCCGGACGGCACCGGCGTGCGGGATTATATCCATGTCGTGGATCTTGCGCTGGGGCATGTAAAGGCGTTAAAGAAAATCGGGGAAAAAGCGGGGCTGTGTATCTACAATCTGGGAACGGGACATGGATACAGCGTGCTTGATATTGTGAAAAATTTTGAAGAGGCGAACGGTCTTAAGGTGCCGTATGTCATCAAAGAGAGGAGACCGGGCGATATTGCAACCTGCTACTGTGATCCGTCGAAGGCGGAGCGGGAGCTGGGCTGGAAAGCGCAGTACGGAATCCGGGAAATGTGCGAGGATTCGTGGAGATGGCAGAAGAACAATCCGAACGGGTATGAAGATTAAGAAAAAGCGCCATGCATGACAATGCCCCGGCGGTGCTGTGTTCCTGCGGCCCTGCCGGGGTAAAAATCCGGTCTGCCCGGCGGGCTTTTGATATCCCGATCTTATAAAAGCAAAGAAAAAAACTGCCGTCTGGCAGTTTCTTTCCGGGTTGGGCTGTTCTTATAATAAAAACAGTCAACAGTTCCTAGGGGAATCGAACCCCTGTTTCCGCCGTGAGAGGGCGGCGTCTTAACCGCTTGA
>CANDFU010000270.1 GCA_947384095.1 uncultured Roseburia sp.
ATATCCGTCCTTTATGGCGCTTCTGGAGATGAAAAAGCCCAGGCTGACGAGTGCCTGCCTGCTGGTCGATAAGGAAGAGATCGGGAGCGTCGGCGCCAGCGGGATGCAGTCAAGGTTTTTCGAGAACGCGGTCGCGGAGCTTATGAATGCGGCGGGAGATTATTCAGAGCTGGGGCTGCGCCGGGCACTGAAAAATTCCAGTGTACTTTCATCGGACGTGTCGGCGGCTTTTGATCCGAATTTCCCTTCCGTCATGACGAAACGCAATGCGGCTTATTTTGGGAGAGGGCTTGTATTCAACAAATACACCGGTGCAAGAGGAAAATCCGGTTCGAACGATGCGAATGCAGAGTATGTTGCGGCGCTGCGCCGGATTATGGACAAAAACGAGGTCTGCTTCCAGACGGCCGAGCTCGGCAGGGTCGACCAGGGCGGCGGCGGAACAATCGCCTATATTCTGGCGGATTACGGAATGCAGGTTATTGACAGCGGCGTGGCTGTGCTGAACATGCATGCACCGTGGGAAATTATCAGCAAAGTTGATCTGTATGAGGCATTTCGCGGATATGTAGCATTTTTAAAAGATCAGGCGTAAGAAAGGGTATCCATGAACCAGCAGTTTTTGGACGAATTGAAGGCAGTTACGGGCGAGGAGCGGTTAAAAGAACGGGAACCGATGAGCAGACATACAACGTTCCGCGTTGGTGGAGCGGCGGACATATTTGTCTGTCCGGAGTACGAAAATCTCCCGGATGTGATACGTTTGTGCAGACGATATGAAGAGCCGTACTATATCATTGGAAACGGCAGTAACCTTCTGGTAGGGGATAAGGGGATCCGCGGTGTGGTGATTGGCATGGCCCGGATCACTCCCCGCATAGAGGTTTCGGGTACCAGAATACGGGTCGGAGCGGGGATGCTGTTGTCGACGACGGCAGCCTGTGCGGCGGAGAACAGTCTTTCTGGCATGGAGTTTGCGGCGGGGATTCCGGGGAGCGTGGGCGGAGCGGTTGTCATGAACGCAGGGGCTTACGGCGGTGAGATAAAGGATATTATTGAAGAAGTGACGGTTCTCGACAGGGAAGGCAGGAGTGCGCGGCTTATGGCGCAGGATCTGGATTTCGGATACCGCAGGAGCGGCATTGCAGAGCAAGGGATGCTTGTGACGGAGGCTGTGTTCCGGCTTTCACACGGAGAGAAGGAAGCAATCCGCGGAATGATGCGCCGTCTTGCGCAGGAGCGGACTTTGAAGCAGCCGCTGGAGTATCCGAGCGCCGGAAGTACGTTTAAGCGTCCGCCCGGTTTTTTCGCCGGAAAACTGATTATGGACGCAGGACTTCGCGGTTACCGTGTCGGCGGGGCGCAGGTTTCGGAAAAACACTGTGGTTTTGTTATCAACAGGGAAGATGCGACGGCAGACGATATCCGCCGCCTTATGCGGGAGGTCGCACAGAAGGTCGAGGAGATGTCGGGGGTCAGGCTGGAACCCGAAGTAAAGATGATTGGTGAGTTTTCGTGATGCAGGGATGGAGGTTCGTGTGAAATTTGTAATATTGACAGGGATGTCGGGCGCCGGCAAGAGCACGGCGATCAAGATGATGGAGGATATCGGCTTTTTCTGTGTTGATAACCTTCCGATTGCGTTGCTGGAAAAATTTGTAGAGCTTTCTGAGCTGCAGCAGAATCCGGAGCTGCAGAAGGTTGCGATCGGCATTGATATCCGCAGTGGACAGGCGCTTTCTGAGCTGCGGGAGGTACTGGATAAGATCCGGGGCAAAGGTGCCGCCTATGAGATTTTGTTTCTGGATGCGGAGGATTCCGTGCTTGTAAAGCGTTATAAGGAGACGCGGAGAAATCACCCGCTGGCGGGCGGAGAGCGGGTGGACAAGGGGATTGCGGCTGAACGGAAACGTCTGCTTTTTTTAAAGGAGCGGGCCGATTACATCATAGATACCAGCCGCCTTCTGACGCGGGAGCTGAAAGCAGAGCTGGACAAGATTTTCGTACAGAATCAGGATTATAAAAATCTGTTTATCACGGTTCTGTCTTTCGGATTTAAATACGGGATTCCTGCCGATTCCGACCTGGTGTTTGACGTGCGTTTCCTGCCGAATCCTTATTATGTGGAGGGGCTGCGCGCCAGGACCGGAAATGACAGCGAGATCCGCGAGTATGTGCTTCAGTATCGGGAGGCCCATATTTTTTTGGAAAAGCTGATCGATCTGCTTAATTTTCTGATACCAAATTATATCACAGAGGGAAAAAATCAGCTTGTCATTTCGATTGGCTGCACCGGGGGGAAGCACCGCTCGGTGACGCTGGCAAACGAGCTGTATCAGCGCCTGTCCGGCAGAAAAGAGTATGGTTTGAAGATCGAGCACAGGGATATCGGAAAGGATGCGCTCAGGGGAAAGTAAAAGGATGTCATTTTCAAGCGATGTGAAAAGGGAACTGGCAGGGCATATGGGGACTGGCAGGCATTGCCAGGTCGCCGAGCTTGCGGCGCTGTTTTCGTTCGGCGTGGACGATTCAGGCGTGGAACCGGAAAACCCATATGCAAAGGAGAAATTTGCCCTGCTTTTAAGAACATTGTTCGGGACGGATGAAACCGGAGACGATAAACGGCGTATTTTTGAGACGGTCGGGATGTGGGATCAAAAAGAGCAACGGAGGACGGCGCCGGAATGCGTCGATGGGATCCTGTTGCAGCAGACGTGCTGCAAACGGGCTTTTATCAGAGGGGCGTTTCTGGCAGGCGGTTCGATGAGCGATCCGAAAAAGTCTTATCATTTTGAAATTGTGGGAAGGAACAGCGCGCAGACCGGACAGCTGAAAGAGGTGATCAACAGTTTCGGGATGGATGCAAAGGTTGTGCCCCGCAAGAATCACAGAGTGGTTTATGTAAAAGACGGCGCGCAGATTGTCGATATTTTAAATGTCATGGAAGCACATGTGGCGTTGATGAATCTGGAAAATGTACGGATTCTGAAAGAGATGCGCAATTCCGTGAACCGGAAGGTAAACTGCGAGACGGCAAATATCGGCAAGACAGTGGATGCGGCAGTAAAACAGATCAGAGATATTGAATATATCAGGGACACGGCAGGACTATCCATTCTGCCGGACAGCCTGAGGGAGACGGCTGAACTGCGTCTTCAGTATCCGGAGGCGCCGTTAAAGGAGCTGGGGGCATATTTAAATCCTCCGGTGGGGAAATCGGGCGTCAATCACAGACTCCGCAGGATCAGTGAAACTGCTGCGCGTTTAAGGGAGTAAGGAATGACTGAGAGCAGAGAGGGTGATAAAAGAATGAGCAGGAAGAATAAATTGCTGTTTGTTTTTAACCCCTATTCGGGGAGAGCACAGATCAGAAATCAGTTGCTTGACATTGTGGACGCCATGGTAAAGGCAGGTTATGAAGTGACCGTTTATCCGACACAGGCTTCGGGAGACGCCATACATAAGGTGGAGGAGGAAGCAGGTGACTATGACATGGTAGTCTGCAGCGGAGGGGACGGCACAGATCGGAAGAGCACACGTCTGAACTCCA
>CANDFU010000271.1 GCA_947384095.1 uncultured Roseburia sp.
CACCTCGCATGGACCGGGGTATCTGGATAAAGAAAAAGAAAAAATTGTTGGTTTCCAGACAGACAAGCCGTTTAAGCGTTCCTTACAGCCCTGTGGCGGTATCCGCATGGCGATGAAAGCATGTGAAGACAACGGCTATGAGGTGGATCCGGAGGTGGTGGAGATTTTTACGACCCATCGAAAAACGCACAATGCGGGAGTCTTTGACGCTTACACGCCGGAGATGCGCGCCTGCCGGTCGTCTCATATTATTACGGGCCTTCCGGATGCCTACGGGCGCGGGCGTATTATCGGCGATTACCGCAGACCGGCTCTTTACGGTGTGGATCGTCTGATTGAGGACAAAGAGGAGCAGCTGAATACGACGCGCACAATTATGTATTCTGATGTCATCCGGGAACGTGAGGAGATATCCGAGCAGATCAGGGCGCTTAAGATGTTAAAAGAACTTGCCGGATTGTATGGATGTGATATCTCAAAGCCGGCCGGAAATATAAAAGAAGCAGTGCAGGCCGTTTACTTTGCCTATCTTGCCGCAGTCAGGGAGCAGAACGGAGCAGCGATGAGTCTTGGACGTACCTCTACGTTTCTTGATATTTATGCGGAGCGTGATCTGCGCGAGGGAACATTTACTGAACGGGAGATTCAGGAGTTCATCGACCAGTTTGTGATGAAGCTGCGCTGTGTTAAATTTGCGCGCACCCCGGATTATAACCACATTTTTGCGGGTGATCCGACCTGGGTAACCGAATCGATTGCCGGAATCGGTGTGGACGGCAGACATATGGTGACAAAAATGTCCTACCGTTATCTGCACACGCTTGATAATATCGGCGCTGCGCCGGAGCCGAATATGACGGTCCTCTGGTCCGTAAAGCTTCCCGAAAAGTTTAAAAAGTACTGCGCAGGGACTTCCATCCGGCATTCGGCCATTCAGTACGAAAACGATGATATTATGCGTGTCGTGCATGGGGACGACTATGGTATCGCCTGCTGTGTCTCGTCCATGCGTATCGGCAAGGAAATGCAGTTTTTCGGCGCCCGGGCAAATCTTGCAAAATGCCTTCTCTATGCCATCAACGGCGGCGTCGACGAGATGACCGGAAAACAGGTGGGGCCGAAGTACAGGCCGGTTGCTACGGAGTACTTAGAGTACGATGACGTGTGGGAAAAATATAAGGATATGATGAAATGGCTGGCGTCCGTGTATGTCAACGCCCTGAATATCATACACTATATGCACGATAAGTATTGTTATGAAAAAATCCAGATGGCGCTGCACGATAAACAGGTAAAACGTTGGTTTGCGACGGGCATCGCCGGGCTGTCCGTGGTTGCGGATTCACTGTCTGCAATCCGATATGCAAAAGTAAAACCCCTCAGGGATGAAAACGGGATTGTGGTTGATTTTCAGGTGGAGGGGGATTTTCCGAAATATGGAAACGATGATGACCGCGTGGACGAAATAGCGAAAGAAGTTCTTCACACATTTATCAGCTATATCAAGGGAAATCACACATACCGGGGAGGAATCCCGACGACATCGATACTGACGATCACGTCCAATGTCTCGTACGGAAGAAATACCGGGGCCACTCCGGACGGCAGGAAGCGGGGCGAGGCATTTGCGCCTGGGGCCAATCCTATGCACGGCCGTGACACAAACGGTGCGGTCGCATCGCTTGCGTCGGTGGCAAAACTCCCGTTTATGGATGCGCAGGACGGGATTTCCAATACGTTTACGATTGTTCCGGATGCGCTTGGCAAAGATGGAGAGTGTGCCGCGGATAATCTGACGGCGATGCTGGACGGCTATATGGAACAGGGCGGGCATCATCTGAACGTCAACGTGTTAAACAGGGATACGCTGCTTCATGCACAGCAGCACCCGGAACAATACCCGCAGCTTACGATCCGCGTGTCGGGGTATGCGGTCAATTTTATCAAACTGACAAAGGAGCAGCAGGACGAAGTGATTGCACGGACGTTCCACGAGAGAATATGACGGGAAAGATTCATTCCATAGAGACATTCGGCACGGTTGACGGGCCGGGCGTGCGTTTTGTCGTGTTTTTTCAGGGGTGTCCGATGCGCTGTCTGTACTGCCACAATCCGGACACGTGGACGGAAAAAGGCGGGCGGGAGATGACGTCTGCGGATGTTCTTTTACGCATGGAGAGAAACCGCGCGTTTTACCGGACCGGAGGCATCACGGCTTCCGGCGGAGAACCGATGGCACAGCCGGCTTTTCTGACGGAACTTTTTGCGCTGGCAAAAGAGCGCGGGATTCACACCTGTCTCGACACATCGGGAATCTTGTTTTCCGGCCTGCCGGGGCGGCTCGCGGAGACAGAGCGCCTGCTCGCCGTGACGGATCTTGTCATGCTGGACATCAAACATATGGATGATACGGCGCACAGGAAGCTGACAGGTCATGGAAACGGAAACAGTATTGCGTTTGCGCGCTATCTGGATGAGAAGAAAATCCCGGTGTGGATTCGCCATGTGGTTGTTCCGGGCATTACGTATGACAGGGGGGAGCTGACGGCGCTGGGATATTTTTTGAAAACGCTCTCCAATGTGGAAAAACTGGAAGTACTGCCCTACCATGCGCTTGGAAAGGTAAAGTACGACAGCCTTGGGATAAAGTATGCGCTGGAAGATACGCCGCAGTTAAAAAAAGCAGAGGCGGCGGAGGCGGAGAAAATCATAAAAGAAGCCTGGCATGGAATCGCCTGAAGGCGGCGGTCTGACTGCCGGGACGGTCCAGATGTACGCGTCGGGAGAGCGGGGGCAGAAGGCATACGGCTGCTGCTGTATGCGCCGTCGGGAAGTGTGAGGGACGTACACGGCGGAAAAAGCGGAAGAAAGACAAAAAGCGGAGAATATATGAAGACAACAGATCTGATTTTTCATGAGATTACAATGCAGGATAAAGGCTGGATGGACGAAAAGTTTGCGCAGGACGGAAGAGACGCCTGTGAATATACGTTCGCGAATAATTTCATCTGGCGGAAAGGATACCGGGTAGAGGTGGCGGAATATCTCGGCTGTCTTATCATCCGTTTCTGGGAGCAGGGGGAATATCATTATTCTTATCCGGTCGGAGACGGAGACAAAAAGGCTGTCATTGATGCCCTGCTTCGGTATTGCCATGACGGTGAACAGAAACTGACGATGTCGCCTTTCGCAGCGGAAGACAGAAAACAACTTCTCGCCTGGTTTCCGGGGAGATTTCTGATTGAAGGCGACAGGGACGATTATGATTATATTTATTCCCGCGAGAAACTGGCAAAACTTCCGGGCAAAAAGCTTCACGGAAAGCGAAACCATATTGCCAGATTTAAAGACGGTGACGACTGGTCTTACGAACCGCTGACGGAAGAAAATTTGGAGGACTGCAGGACGATGACATACCGGTGGATGCGGATGCGGTCGGAAAAGTGGAACGAGGAGATGGAGGAGGAGGTGATCGTCCTCCATGAAGCGTTTGACCACAGAAAAGAACTTGGGCTGATCGGCGGCGTTCTGCGCAGGGA
>CANDFU010000272.1 GCA_947384095.1 uncultured Roseburia sp.
GTCGTCCACCCACGGAAATATCAATGTTTCCGAAGCAATCCGCCATTCCTGCAATTACTTTTTCTATGAAGTAGGGTATCGTTTAAGCACCGGGAATTACAGCACCGGATACAATGCACAGGCCGGTATCGACAGCCTTTCAAAGTATGCGGGACTGTTCGGGCTTGACGAAACAACCGGTATCGAGATTGAGGAAAGCGACCCGAAAATCGCAAATGAGTTTCCGGTTATGGCAGCGATCGGACAGAGTAATAACCGCTATACAACCGTACAGCTTTCCCGCTATGTGACGGCTGTGGCAAACAACGGCACGGTATATGAGTATACCTTGCTGAACCGTGTTGAGGACTCTGACGGAACTGTCTTAAAAACTTTTGAGCCGAAAGTTCGAAATACGATAGACGTCTTAAACAATGCCGAATGGAACGCGATCCACTCGGGGATGCGCATGGTTGTGGAAAACACGGCGGAGTTTAAGGATTTTCCGATTTCAGCTGCCGGAAAAACCGGTACGGCGCAGCAGGATTTAAACAGGGCAAATCATGCGCTGTTTGTCGCCTATGCCCCCTATGAAGACCCGCAGATTTCGATTGCAACCCGGATTGCGTTCGGCTATACGTCACACAATGCGGCGGAACTGTCCAAAAATGTATTTGCCTATTATTTCCATGTGGAGGACGCAGGTACACTCTTAAACGGCCAGGCCGCGGATATCGATTCCTCGTCCAACGAATTTAACGATTGAAAGGGTATGGTTAAAGGAATGAATCAGGCAGTTATTATTAAAAGCAATAAAAACGGAATTACGCTTGTCCTGAATGAAGATCTCGATTTTCCGGTTCTTCTGGAAGAGATTTTAAAAAAATTCAAGGCTTCGGAAAAATTTTTTTCCGATACCGGGTTTGCCGTTATGTTTGAGGGGCGCCGACTGAGCGACGCAGAAAAATACGAGATTGTAGATTCCGTTATGGCGCAGACATCCATACAGATTTTGTGTATTCTCGAGAGCGATGAGCTGCGCGACGATATGATCCGCAGGAAAATAGAAGAGCAGGAGCAGCGGTCACACGAAAAGCAGGTGAATGGTTCTTTCTACCACGGAAATTTAAAAACCGGAGAGCAGCTTGAGACAGATAAGAGCATCATCATCATCGGCGACGTCCCCAAAGGCGCCTGTGTGCTCTCAAAGTCGGATATCATCGTACTCGGCAATCTTTCGGGATGCGCGCACGCCGGGGCCGGCGGGGCGGAGGATGCGTTTATCGCAGCGCTCGGCTTTGCCCCCGAAGAATACAGCATCGGTGATGTTTACGGGAAACCGCTTCCAAAAGAGCGCGGCGGTTTCTTTTCAAAACGAAATAAGACCCCGACGGCAAGGATTGCAACGGCCGAAGGTGGTTTTATCACAGTAAAGCCGCTTATGGAGGGGCTTTACAATATTATATAAACAGGAGGTCTACCTAATTATGGGTAAAGTGATCACTTTTACCTCGGGAAAAGGCGGCGTTGGAAAGACGACAACAACGGCCAACGTCGGCGCAGGGCTTTCACTGTTAGATAAAAAAGTGGTATTGGTGGATACCGATATCGGTTTAAGGAACCTCGACGTGATAATGGGACTGGAAAACCGGATTCTCTACAATCTGGTGGACGTACTGACCGGGAAATGCCGCTTAAAACAGGCGCTGATCAGGGACAGGCGTTATCAGAACCTGTGGATCATCCCCTCTTCCTGCTCGAAAGACACCACGCCGGTGCTCAAAGAAGAGCAGATGAAGCGTCTCCTTGGCGATCTGAGAAAGGAATTTGATTACGTTTTAATCGACAGCCCGGCCGGGATCGATTATGGATTTTCCCTTGCCACGTCGGACGCCGATCTCGTGGCGGTTGTCACAACGCCGCAGGTGGCAGCAATCCACGATGCGGACTGCGTGCTGCAGATTTTAAAGAAAAAGAAAAAAGACATCCGGCTGATTGTGAATAATTTTCACAGACAGATGGTAAAGGATGGCGATATGCTCGATATCCCGGATATCTGTGAACTTCTGGATGCAGAACTGCTCGGCGTGATTCTGGAAGACGAAAATATCATCATCTGCCAGAACCACGGGGAACCGGTGATGGGAAAACACACGGTTTCGGAAGAGTGCTACCGCAACATCGCAGGAAGGATTGCCGGGCAGGAAATACCCATACCGGATTACATAAGGCGTAAAAGTATTTTTTCGAGGATTTTCTTCAAAAATACAGCCGGAAAGCTGGTGTGACATGTGCCATAGATCAAGGAAAACCAGCCGGATTCGGCCTGCCGCGGGCGCGGAGACCTCAAAGACGATTGCAAAAGAACGCTTAAAACTGATGATTGAAGCCGAAAAACAAAAGCTGGACGACGATACGTTAAATCAGATCCGCCACGAAATCGGCTCCGTAATCACGAAATATGTCGACATCGAGCCGGAAAATATCGAAGTCAGGGTCACACTGAAAGATTACAAAAAAAGAGCGTAGAAAACGGGGTTATTCATATGCTGAAGCAATATAAACTAAAGAATTTCAAATTTATATTAGTCGTATACGTTGTGACCTTGAGCGTCATCGGGGCACTGCTGGTGGGCAGTGCCAGCCCCGGTGATCAGAAAAAGCAGATTATCGGCATTGCATCCGGAATTGTCATCATGATGGTGCTGTCTGTGATCGATTACAGCTTTATTTTGCGGTTTTCATGGCTGATCTACTTTTTTTCGATTGTTATGCTGATTCTTGTCAAAGCCGTCGGTTCCGACTCCAAAGGCGCACAGCGCTGGTTTGAGATCGGCGGATTCCGGTTCCAGCCGTCGGAGCTGGTGAAAGTACTGATGATTTTGTTTTTTGCCTATTATTTTATGAAGTATGAAGAAAAAATCAACACAGCCGGTGTGATCTTCGGTTCCCTTTTTCTCGTCGGAATCCCTCTGGTCCTTATCGTCTTACAGCCGAATCTGTCCATGACGATCATCACTGCGCTCGTGTTTGCGGCGCTGCTGTTTGTCGCCGGGCTAAGCTACCGGGTTGTCGGCGGCGTCCTGGCCGTCAGCGTTCCCTCCTTTCTGATTCTGATGTCCCTGATTATCCAGGATAAAGTTCCGTTTATCCACGTCTATCAGATCGGAAGGATTATGGGATGGCTTTATCCGGACGATTACCCGGATATCGCTTATCAGCAGCAGAATTCAATCATGGCCATCGGATCCGGTCAGTTATGGGGGAAGGGACTAAACAATACGGATTCGACTTCCGTGAAAAACGGCAATTTTATTCTTGAACCGCAGAATGATTTTATCTTTGCGGTGGCGGGGGAAGAACTCGGTTTTGTGGGTACCGCTGTCATTATAATTCTCTTGCTTTTCATTACGATAGAGTGTATATTTATTGCTAGGAAAGCAAAAGACATGGCGGGCAGACTGATTGCCTGCGGCATGGCTGCCCTGATTGGTTTTCAGAGTATTGTCAATATCGGAGTGGCAAGCGGGCTGCTGCCGAACACAGGCGTCAC
>CANDFU010000273.1 GCA_947384095.1 uncultured Roseburia sp.
TATCAGAGGGGGATAGAGACGCTTAAGAGAAAGCTGAAGCTGCAGAAAACCGCCAGGGAAAGGATACTGGCTTACATGGAAAAGCTGATGGAGGTATCACTGGATGAGTATGCTTCGAGGCTTTCTGCGGAGGGAAAGCGGCAGTTAAAAGGCCTGGAACGGGATGTGGCCGGTCTTTGCTTGAAGGAGGGCAAAAATCCGGGGGAAAATCTTGCGAGGGCGCAAAAAGCGGTAGAACAGATACAGAAAATCGGAGGACGATAAGCGTCCTCCGATTATTTTTTGTTTTATAGGAAAGCTTTAAGTGCCGCCGATGCCGGGATCGGGAAGGCCTTCGTCAGAAGGCGTTTCCTGAGGTACGCCTTCTCCGGAGGGCATTACCGGCGGGGGCGTCTGCATTCCCGATGTATCGACGCCGGGGGCCGGTACAAAAGGATCCTGATAGAAGGTATTTTCTGCTGTGTGCAAGGTGCAGGTATTGGTATCTGTCATCAGGTACGGGCCGTCTTCCGTGCCGGGGGTACCTCCGATAATAAAGATGCCCGACTGATAGGAAGTCTGGGGACAGAAGCTTCCGACGAGCTGTCCGGATTCGGCGCAACGGTTTGCGAGCATGTGATGGTCACAATATTCTGTCGGAACCGTACCCTCTGCAAAGTATTCGGTGATGACGGCGCTTCCGCGCGGGTCTCCGCTGCAGACGCCGTCAATCGCAAGTTTGCCGGATTCCTTGCACACGGCGGCGCTGACAATGCCGTCTGGTTTTGTAAATTCCATCGCCGGAAGGCCTTCGTGAATCTGGCTCATAACAGATTTCCAGAGAACTTTCGGATAACCGGTCTGTCCGCCGTTTTGTGGCGCGTTGTCGTCATAACCGCCCCAGACGACGCAGGTGTAATAGGGGGTAAAGCCGGCAAACAGGCAGTCGCGGTTTTTGGTTGTGGTGCCGGTTTTTCCCGCCTGCGGCATGCTGCTCCCGAAATATGCCGCCGTGCCGGTTCCGCGTGTCATGACGTCCTGCATGGCGTCGGTGAGGAGCCATGCGGTGGTTTCTTTTAAGACGGTGTGTGTCTCGGGAACCGTATTGTCGATCAGGACGTTTCCGTCATGGTCGAGGATCCTGGTATAAAATTTCGGTTTTATATAGGTGCCTTTGTTTGCAATGGCTGCATAGGCTGCCGTCAGTTCCAGGTTTGTGACGCCTCTTGTCAGGCCGCCTAAGGCGAGCGTTTCGTTTCCACTCTCGTCGAGCCCTACGGTGGTAATGCCAAAGTTGCGGATATAGTCGTATCCGAGAGAAGGGCCGATGTCCGCCAGGGTTTTTACGGTCACAATATTGATCGAGTAGGTGATGCCTTCCCGCATTGTCGTAAAGCCGCGGTAGCGGTTGTCGTAATTGTTGACGGCGCCTTTGCTCCCGGTGCCGTAATTATAGGGCGCGTCGTCCTGCACGTCGGCGAGGGTGATGCCGCCCGAATCCAGAGCAGCGGAGTAGGCTGCAATAATTTTGAACGTAGAGCCGGGCTGTCTGGGAGAATCGGTGGCACGGTTGAGCGTTTTGTTTGCGGTTTTGCTGCCGCGCCCGCCGACAAGCGCCTTAACTTCGCCGGTTGACTGATCCATCACGGTCAGGGCAGCCTGCGGCTGTATCGTATAGGTGACTGTCTCGCTTCCTTCCAGAACCGTATCTCCCGGTTCCATGATTTCCTGTTTATATTCTTCGATGGCCGCCGCCGCGTCTTCTTCTGAAGCGAAATTGATGTTATAATTGCTATTGGCGGACTGATAGTAGGACAACATTGTCTGTTCGCTGTAATTGGAGACAGAGCCGTCCGTGTGCTGGATGGTTACGCGGTAGGAAAATGAGATCTTCGGAGAAGACGGATAGTTGTCCAGGTTATTGATTTCACTGTCACAGATGGCCTGTATATCGGGATCCTGTGTGGATTCGATGGTAAGCCCGCCCTGGTAGAGCGCTTTGAACGCCTGGGTTTCGGTGTATCCTTTCTGCTCGATCAGATCTGCAATAACCTGATCCGTCAGCTCGTCCACAAAGTAAGAGTTGACGTTGCTCTCATCACTTGAAATATTGACGAGCTGGATCCGGTCATAGACATTGTCCGCCATCGCTTCATCATATTCGGCCTGGGTGATATATTCATGCTTTAGCATGTTGTTCAGAACCTTTTCCCGCCGTTCCGCGTTATTTTCCGGATGGGAAATCGGGTTGAGCCGGGTGGGGCTCTGCGTGGTTGCAGCCAGGACGGCGCACTCGGAAAGCGTCAGCTGCGAGACGTCTTTGCCGAAATAGCGTTCGGAAGCCACTCCGACGCCAAGCGTATTCTGGCCAAGATTGATGGCATTGAGATAATTTTCCAGAATCCACTCTTTGGTCACGACTTTTTCAAGCTGCAGGGCCAGATACTGCTCCTGGAACTTCCGCTCGAACTTGTCCGCCATAGAAGTCTCATTTGTCCAGCCGGTGAAGACAGTATTTTTTAAAAGCTGCTGTGTGATCGTGCTGGCTCCTTCGCGGAATTTGAATCCGGAGGCGATGCCGTTAACACCGGCCCGGATGATACCTTTGAGATCAATGCCGTTGTGTTCATAGAAGCGCTCGTCTTCGATAGCCACAAAGGCATGCTGAAGATCTTTCGGAATCTCGTCGATCGTGACATATTTTCGGTTTGAACCGGATGCGACGAGCGTCGCGATTTCATTTCCTTTTGCATTCAGGACCGTTGTAAGATATCCGGTCGGAGTGGCGTCGATATCTTTGATGGTCGGGGCGGAATCAATGACACCGGCGATTACGCCGATACCGCTGCAGCCGCCTACGACAAAAACAGCGAAAAAGCAGACCAGCAGCGCTTTCCAGAAGATGACGCTGAATTTTTTGCAGATCACAATACGTTTTGAGGTCAGTTCATGCGCACGCTTTCTGGTATGATGTTTTCCATAATTCATTGTAAGAACCATTCCTTTCCGCAGCCCGTCCGGCGTGTGTATTACCTGGACGGACGGGTGCTGTTTTCGCGGGCATATGGCGAAAATTCACCATCCATATATTATACCAGAGAACGTTGTCAGAATAAAGGAAAAACAAAAAATAATGCGTGATTACACGATTTTTTTTATGACGGATTGCTTATAATCAGATTCAGCCGTGACGATTTTAAGGGTAAGAGGGGCGCCGGTTTCACGTAACATGCGCAATCCTGTCTGCAGTACCGTAAGCGTAGCTTTCTGGCCGTTGACTGAGGCAATAATGTCGAACCTGCGGACGCCCGCTTTGTATGCCGGCGAATCCGGATCGATGGCTGCGATCAATATTTCGCCTTTGGTCAGTCCGGCCATATAACTGTCTAACAGATAAAAATGGCTTTCCAGAAAAACAGGCTCATAGGCGGACGGTGCGTTGTGTTTCGGAAACTGCCAGAACGCCGCTGCTTTTTCTGCTTCTGCGTTTAAGAGTGTGACTGCACGGTCGATGGCCAGGAACGAGACTGCGATATATTTTATG
>CANDFU010000274.1 GCA_947384095.1 uncultured Roseburia sp.
GAGGTCGTGATGTGAAATTCTTCACTGGAAGCATACCCGAACGCGGACAGGATATCTGTAATATTGTACAATTCACAGAGTGTTAAAAGGACGTCGGCGCTTGGATTTGCCTGGCCGCTTTCCCAGCCGTAAATTGTTTTCGGTGCGACATCGATCGAACGGCTGCGGAGCATAATCGAAACGTCGCTTACGGAGTAGTGATTTTTCTTTCGATATTCTTTTAAGACTCTGGGAATGTGTTCATTTCTCATTTGACTCTACCTCGGAGATTATCATAGCCCAGCTCGTTTTGCCCGTCAAATAATTCTTGAAAACAAAGAAAAATGGTATTGCATTTTCTTTACTACACAGATAAAATTGTATTAAAAACAGGTCAAAGGAGAGTTGAAAATGGGCAGTTCAAAAGTGACGGATTACATTATCAGCTACATGGAAGAAAATGGTATCTCGGCGGCGTGGGCGGCCAAGATTACCGGGATTCCGCAGGAAAAAATCACAAACGGTTATACGGAGCCTCTGTATTCGGACGAGTTTCTGACACTGTGCGTGCGGCTCTTTATCCGCCCTGAAGCGGTTGCGGAGGCAATCAGGGATTCCTGATTTGTGAGAAAAATCCGTGCCTTACGCTGAGGAAGGACCGGGATAGTAACAGGATGCATAAAACGGCGGCCTGATATCCATACTAGGGAAAGAAAAATGAATCAACAGCATTGGCGTGGAGGGATGAAATGGACGTACAGATGGGTAAGCAGAGCCTTCAGTTTGCAGAGGCCCCCTATATTGTCAGCAGTGCGAACATTGTCGGAACGAAAGAGGGAGAAGGACCGCTCGGAAATTGTTTCGATGTGGTCGGGGAGGACGATAAGTTTGGACAGAACACATGGGAAGAGGCAGAGAGTACCCTGCAGAAAGAGGCATTTACGATGGCGGTGGGCAGGGCGGGGTTAAAACCGGAGGACATCCGCTACTTGTTTTCCGGTGACCTTCTGGGGCAGAACATCGCCACTTCCTTTGGGCTGATGGACGCACAGGTGCCGCTGTTCGGGTTATACGGCGCGTGCAGTACGTGCGGGGAGGCGCTGTCTCTGGGTGCGATGTGCGTGGCCGCCGGTTATGCGGAATACGTGGTGTCGATGACATCCAGTCATTTTGCCAGCGCAGAGAAACAGTTCCGCTTTCCGCTGGAGTACGCAAACCAGAGACCGCTGTCGGCGACCTGGACGGTTACGGGGAGCGGGGCGTATGTGTTGGGAAAAAAGAGGAGCAAGGCGAGGATTACCGGGATTACGACAGGAAAAATCGTCGATTACGGAATCAAGGATTCGATGAATATGGGGGCTGCGATGGCGCCGGCTGCGGCGGATACGATCTGCCGGAACCTGATGGATTTTGAGCGGAAGCCGGAGGACTATGACAAAATTATCACAGGCGATCTCGGGACGGTCGGACAGGAGATTCTGTTTGATCTGGCCAGGCAGAAAGGGTACGATATCAGTGCCGTGCATGAAGACTGCGGGATACTGATTTATGACGGAAAGAAGCAGGGGACCGGAGCCGGAGGCTCCGGCTGCGGATGTTCTGCCGTGACTTTAAGCGCGCACTTTTTAAAGCAGGTCGAGGATGCCAGGCTGAAGCGGATTTTGTTCGTGCCCACGGGGGCGCTTTTGTCCACGGTATCTTTCAACGAAGGAAAGCCGGTGCCGGGGATCGCGCATGCCGTTGTGATCGAACATGCCTCATAGGCTGTGAATGGTCCGACGGAAGAGAGGAGGGCGGATTGGATTATGTAAATGCATTCTGGGTGGGCGGACTGATATGTGCGCTTGTCCAGATTCTGATGGAAAAGACAAAAATGCTGCCGGGCAGAATCATGGTGATGCTGGTCTGCCTTGGCGTCTTTTTAGGGGCGGTGCAGATATACCAGCCCTTTGTGGAATTTGCAGGGGCGGGCGCGAGCGTGCCTCTGCTGGGATTCGGCAATGTACTCTGGAAGGGCGTCAGAGAAGCCGTCGATGAGAACGGGTTTCTCGGCATCTTCATGGGCGGATTTAAGGCGAGCGCCGTGGGGATTTCCGGTGCGCTGGTGTCTGGTTATATCGCCAGTCTGGTTTTTCAGCCGAAGATGAAAAAATAAAGAAAAGAAGCGCGGGAGGTGGAAAACCTCCCGCTATTCCGTTTTGCCGTGTTTGAAATATTCCGGGTGTCTTGAGACGACTTCCGTGCTTGAATTGAAACCGTCGTAGATATGGTGCGAGATGGATTTGGAGAGGTTGCCGTAATCTTTGTGAGAAATGCACTCCCAGAGAATCTCATGCCCGTGATAGAGCCGCAGAAGATTTTCGCGGTCACCGAGATTTAAAAAGGTCCGGAAGCGCTCGTACTGGGAATTGATGCTCTGCCAGAAACACATCACGTTTTTTCTCCCGGCAAGTTCGTAGAGCGTATTGTGAAAAATATTGTCGCTGATGATAAAGGAACGGCTCAGCTCGTCGGGAGGGAGAGCGGAGTCCAGCATTTCTTTCTGCTTTTGTAATATGAGGCGGATGCCAAATTCATGCGACTTGTCATAGATAGAGGCGAGGTCACGGAATACGGCCTGTTCAAGCACCTCGCGCATATAAAGGATATCGGAAATCATGTTCAGGTCGATCAGAGAGACAAAGGTGCCGATATGGGGACGTATTTCAAGAAGGCCTTCATTTTCCAGCATTTTAAAGGCGTCTCTGACAGGGGTCCTGGATATCTCATACTTTTCTGCCGTCTCGATCTCACTGATGGCGGCTCCCGGCGGAAGTTCCAGGTGAAGGATCTGTTCTTTTAATTTCAGGTAAACGGCTTTTGACGTACCGGTACGGTTTTTTGCAGTCATAATTTTTCCTCGTGGTGGTGTCGCAGGGCTGCGCAGTTTTTTTCTTATTTTTAATATAAAGCATTTTGTCAGAAAATACAATCAAATATTTGAAAGGGAGGAAAGTACCAGAAAAAAGACGCTTGCATACAAGGCCGCAATATATGGTTAAGCTAAACATGGGAAGCTGTCTTGTGCATTTTTGACAAAAAAATGGGACAAAAATGTGCAAAACATAAAAAAGAATATGGGGCATTGACACTTGTATACAAGAGTGATATAGTCAAAATATATTATGAATACTGATGCGGAAAGTGAGTCCTGTATTCATGTATGCAAGCAGAAGGAACAACTATGGCGGTCTGCGCGGCGCAGTCGCCGGAATGGAGGGAAAAATGAAATTATCATTTCGCTGGTATGGAGAAGATGACAAGGTGACGCTGGAAAACATCCGCCAGATTCCGGGCATGCATTCCATCGTGACGGCAGTGTACGATGTACCTGTCGGAGAGGTCTGGAGTGAGGAGAGCATCGCAAGGCTCAAAGGGCTTGTGGAGGATGCGGGCCTTCATTTCGAAGTCATTGAGAGTATCCCGGTTCATGAGGATATCAAGCTTGGCAAGCCGAGCCGTGACCAGTACATCGAGAATTACTGCGAGAATAT
>CANDFU010000275.1 GCA_947384095.1 uncultured Roseburia sp.
ATGCAGTATAATTACGCGGGCGATTCACCGGTTGCGGCGGAGCGTGAAGTGTCCGAACAGAAGCTGGCTGAGGGCGAGATTGCATTTATGTTCGGCGGAAACTGGGACTGGGCGATGATCAATGCGTATGATTATTCCGAGAATATGGGTATGATGCCGGTGCCGCAGAATACGGACGACGGCTCGAATGCAAAACTTGTCGGCGGCGGTTCCAAGTATTTCATGATCGACTCTTCCGAGAATACTTCCGCAGAGCAGCAGCAGGCTGCAAAAGATTTCTTGAACTGGCTCGTATCGGATCCGGAAGGAAACGCGTTCCTGACAGAGAAATGCAACCTCGTTCCGGCTTACAGCAACATTGACGCTGCAGCGCTTGACCCGCTCTCGACTTCCGTAAAGAAATACGCAGACGGCGGAAACCTGATCGGAAACTATGATTACCTTCCGGATGATCACTACTCTGTGTGCGGCGCTTCTTTCCAGAAATATCTGACGGGCCAGGTTGACCGTGCGGGACTTGCAGGTGAGATCGAAACATACTGGTCTTCAACGACTCCTGTAGAGCACTAAAGCATGTGTCAGCCGCTGAAAGAAGGGAGACAACTGAATTATGAAAACAAATACCATGTCCTATAAGTGCAGACAGTTTGCCATGTTTGCCGGAGTAACGACCGTAGTATTTGCTGCCGTTGTGATCGTGCCGTTCCTTTATGGCCTGTACCTTACCTTTACGAGCTGGGACGGCGTCTCAAAGGATAAGCCTTTTGTCGGATTGTTGAATTATGCGTCTACATTTGGGGACGCTGCGTACTGGCAGGCGCTGGGGCGGACATTTATCTATTCCGCCATCGCAGTTATCCTTGTAAACGTGGTTGCGTTTGTTCTGGCGTTCCTTGTCACCAGCGGCGTCAAGGGACAGAATTTTTTCCGCGCCGGGTTCTTTATTCCAAACCTGATCGGCGGAATCGTGCTTGGATATATCTGGAAGTTTGTGTTTAACCGTGCGTTTGTGGCGCTGGGAAATGCCTTGTCCATCGGTTTTCTCTCCACATCGTGGCTGGCGACGACGGGCGGCGCGATGCTCTGCCTGATCATCGTATCGGTCTGGCAGTACGCAGGTTACATGATGCTGATTTATGTCGCCGGATTTATGAGTGTGTCGGCAGACGTGCTTGAGGCGGCACAGATTGACGGCTGTACGAATATGCAGACGCTGGTACATATCTCCGTACCGCTGATGGCTTCTTCGTTTGTACAGTGTCTGTTTCTTACCGTGACGCGCTGCTTTATGGTTTACGATGTGAACCTTTCCCTGACCAACGGCGAGCCGTTCAACAGTTCGGTTATGGCGGCGATGCATGTGTACAACCAGGCGTTTACATACAAGAATTACGGTACGGGCCAGGCGGAAGCGCTGATACTGTTTATCGTCTGTGCAGTCGTAGGCGTACTTCAGGTATATGTCGGTAAGAAAGCGGAGGTGTCAGCATAATGAATATGAATGAAAAAGCCGCTCGCGCAAAAAAAATCAACCATGCGATTAAGATTGCAATTTTGATTGTTTTGTTTGTCTGCTTTATCTTTCCGTTTATCCTGGTAGTGATTAACGTGTTCAAAGTAAAAGCAGATATCACCACCAATCCGCTGGCACTGATCGGTGAGCACGGATTTACGATGCAGAACTTCCCGGAAGCGATGAAGAAGATGGATTTCTGGCGTTCGTTCGCGAACTCTGCCTGCATCACGATTTTTTCCACAATATTCACAATCCTCCTGTCTTCCATGGCGGCGTTTGTAATTGTGCGTAATAAGTGGAAAGCCTGCGGGATTCTGTTCGGACTGATGATCGCTTCCATGGTCATTCCGTTCCAGGTATTGATGATCCCACTGGTATCCCTCTACGGCGGTATCCTTGGTATCTTAAATCACCGGGCAACCCTGATTTTCATGCATGTGGGATTTTCGTTGTCCATGGCGACCTTTATGTTTCACGGCGCAATCAACACGAATGTGCCTGTCTCCCTGGAGGAGGCGGCGACGATCGACGGGTGTACCCGTTGGTCGACATACTGGCAGATCGTGTTCCCGCTGTTAAAACCGACGATCGCAACCGTTGCGATTATCGATGCGATGGCATTCTGGAATGACTACCTTCTCCCGAGCCTTGTGCTGGCGAAGAAGGAGCTGTACACGATTCCGATTGCGACGCAGGTATTCTATGGAACGTATTCCACGGATATCGGCCTGGTAATGGCGGCCCTGCTGCTGGCAATGCTGCCGATTCTGATTCTGTATGTGTTCTTACAGCGTTATATCGTTGAGGGCGTAACCTCCGGTGCTGTAAAGTAAAAATAGTAAAAAATCCAAAAAGGTTCTTCTGTGATATAATAAAAATCATAGAAGGGCCTTTTTTGTCGTTGGTTACAGTAGCCATCATACGTAAAATGTGGTAAACTGAGAAGAAAAAATGGTCGGAGATGTCGTTTGTGCCACGCCGTCTGCCGGGGAAGGGAGTGCATATGAAAAAAATTGAAAGCGCATATATTATGGCTGCCGGGGCAGGAGCGCGCATGAGCAGGAGCCCCCGCTCCAAACCGATGACGCCGGTCGGTGGAAAGCCCTTGATTACATATGGTATTGAGGCGCTGGAGGAATACGGAATTTCTCATATCTGTGTCATTTACGCAGAAAACTCGCGGGATGTTCTGGAATTGAGAGCGTCTTTTCCGGACGTTGAATTTCTGAAGCAGGAGAAGGTCACAGGAAGCCTTTCGACGCTCGGGATTGTTGGAAAACATGCCAGAACTCCGTTTCTGCTGCTGGACGCGGATATTATCGTGCTGAAAGAGCATTTTGCCGAAATGATGCAGAGCGTTCCGGCGGATGTGGAAATGGATGCGTGGTTTGCGGCGGTGAAACATCCGCGGATGCCGGGTGTGCGCTCTCTGGAGATTAAAGACGGAATGGTCCGCGTATTCAGAAAGCAGGGATTTGAGGAACCGGAAGAGACGCACTACCAGGGCGGGATGATCTATCTGTGGTCCCGTTTTCCGGGGGCGGAGGTGGAAAGACGGCTTGCCGCTTCGGGAAAAAGTATGGCGGAGTTTCTTACGGATGTCACAAAAAACAGCCGGGTCGGGGCAATGTTTATCGAGACGCTCTGGGATGTTGACACGCCGGAGGAGGTGGAGCGCTCGGAGAAGCTGCTTGAGGAGATGGGAAAATGGACGAAAAAAGAAAAGAGATAAAAATTGTGTTTACGGATCTGGACGGGACGTTGCTTGATGACAACAAGGAAATCAGCGCTTTTTCGAAAGACGTCCTGTTAAAATTAAGAGAGAAACAGATCCCGCTGATTCTTTCGACGGCCCGGATTTACCAGACGGCGGAGCGGTTTTATGAGGCGCTGCAATGCTCCGGGATCGTGTACTGCAGCGGGGCGGTTGTGAAATACGGAGATCGGAAGAGCGTCGTGTAGGGAAAGAGTGTAGGTTATAGTGT
>CANDFU010000276.1 GCA_947384095.1 uncultured Roseburia sp.
CGCCGACATATTTGTTTGTAATATAGCTTCCGGCACTCATATAAAAATGCGTCACGTATTCAAACTGACTCCGGAATCGCTCGGGAATGCACGTGTAATTCGGGAGCACGACCCTTACATCCCACTCCTCCTTGTCAAATTCTTTCGGGAGCGCTCCGCAGACGTCTGCAAGACCGCCTGTCTTGATAAACGGAACACACTCCGATGCAGCAAAAAGTATTTTTTTCATAGCAACCTCCTGATTTAATTTACATTACATAAAGAAAAGTCCGCGCCGGCTTTATGCGTGCTTTTCGTTATTACTTTATTGTCCTATATCGCTTTGAGCGCCTCCGCCAGATCGGCGATGATGTCCTCCACATTTTCAATCCCGATCGAAAGGCGCATCAGATCCGGACGGATCCCCGCCTCGTTAAGCTCCGCCTCACTCATCTGGCGGTGCGTATGGCTCGCCGGATGAAGGATGCAGGTTCTGGCATCCGCCACATGCGTGACAATTGCAGTCAGCTTCAGGCTGTCCATAAACCGCATTGCCGCCTCCCGGTCCCCCCTGACGCCAAAAGCCATTACCCCACAGGTCCCGCCCGGCATATACTTCTGCGCCAGTTCATAATACGGATTATCCGAAAGCCCTGCATAATTCACCCACGCCACCTTCTCGTGGCCGTTCAGAAATTCCGCCACTTTCTGTGCGTTCTCACAGTGCCTTGCCATCCTGAGATGAAGTGTCTCCAGCCCCACATTTAACAAAAATGCATTCATCGGAGACGGGATCGAACCCAGATCGCGCATCAGCTGCGCCGTCGCCTTTGTGATAAACGCGCCTTTTCCGAACTTTTCGGCATATACGATTCCATGATAAGATTCGTCCTTCGTCGTCAGCCCTGGAAATTTATCTGCATGCGCCATCCAGTCAAAATTGCCGGAATCGATAATCGCGCCTCCCACCGCCATCGCATGACCGTCCATATATTTGGTCGTGGAATGCGTCACGATATCGGCCCCCCACTCAAACGGCCTGCAGTTGATCGGCGTCGCAAACGTATTGTCCACAATCAGAGGCACGCCGTGATCGTGCGCCAGACGTGCAAATTTTTCGATATCCAGCACTACGATCGAAGGATTGGAAATCGTCTCCGCAAAGACAGCCTTCGTGTCCAGCCTGAACGCCGCGGAAAGCTCTTCGTAGGAAGCATCCGGATTGACAAATGTACACTCAATTCCCTGCTTTTTCATCGTTGTCCCAAATAAATTGTAGGTTCCCCCATAAATCGAATTGGAACAGACAATATGCCCACCCGCTTCACAGATATTAAACACCGCGTAATAATTTGCCGCCTGCCCCGAGGAGGTAAGCATCCCCGCAAAGCCGCCTTCCAGTTCCGTAATTTTCGCCGCGACAGCGTCGTTTGTCGGATTCTGGAGCCGCGTATAAAAATAGCCTTCAGCCTCCAGGTCAAACAGTCTGCCCATCTGATCACTGTCATCATACTTAAACGTCGTACTCTGATAGATCGGAAGGACCCGCGGCTCGCCGCAGCCTGGCTTCCATCCGGACTGAATACATTTTGTTTCTATCCTGTAACCATTCTCCATTTTTCTCACAGCTCCTTACTGTCTTTTGTTTAAATACCTCTATCTAGTAATAATATACTATTTTGTCCCATAATGCCATAAATTTTTCTGATTTCCGCCTTTTTCATCACGGAATCGAAAAGAGATCATGATAAAAATGAGCGCAGTAACCCTGTTACTGCACTCTGTCTCTACTCATCCCAGTTGTGATAAACTTCCTGTACGTCATCATCCCCGTCCAGAAGATCCAGAATACGATTGATATTGGCAAGATCTTCCTCTGCCGTCAGTTCCACATAATTCTGTGGAATCATCGTCACCGAAGCTTCCGCCATCGGGATTCCCGCAGCCTCCAGGGCAGCTCTCACCGTCTCAAAATCCTCCGGCGCAGTCAGCACCTCAAAACTGTCGACTTCTTCTGCAAAATCTTCCGCCCCTGCGTCAAGCGCCGTCATCATCAGGTCATCCGGCTCCATGCCGCACTCTTCCCTGTCAATAATAATCTGTCCCTTTTCATCGAACATATACGACACACACCCCTGCGTCCCGATACTGCCGTGTCCTTTTGTAAAAGCATTCCTGACGTTCGCGGCCGTGCGGTTTTTATTGTCTGTCAGGCACTTAACGATGATCGCTGTACCGCTCGGTCCATATCCTTCGTAAGTACAGAATTCATAATTGACCGCATTGCCGTCCCCGGCCGCCTTCTTAATCCCGCGGTCAATCGTGTCATTGGGCATATTGTTCGCCTTCGCCTTGGAGATCACCTGCGCCAGCTTAAAATTGTTTGCCGGATCCGGTCCTCCCTCCTTTACAGCCACCGCGATTTCTCTCCCGATAATCGTAAAAATCTTTCCCTTCGCTGCATCATTTTTCTCTTTTTTATGTTTGATATTGGCAAACTTGGAATGTCCCGACATGCTCGTTTCCTCTTTTCTGCATCATTTTTCACCGTCTGTAACTTTTCCGTTTTTCCGGCTGTCACAGATTTTCAACAACATGTATCATTCTATCACTGTTTCGGGATTCTTGCAAGAGTCTTCCCTGCTTTCTTCCGATATTTGATTCCCTTTCGGCCGCGCTCCGTTCCCTGCCTTATCAGCGGCTGTCACATCTTTTCCATGGGAAGCCGTCTGCCTCCCTTCCGTCTCCGGCAGCTTTTTTGCCCGGACGGACTGAATCATTTTATTCTCCACAGAGCGGACTTCAAACAGACAGCCGCCGGTCTGCAGCGAAAATACCTCGCCGTCCCCCGGGATCCGCCCCAGCTGCGAGATCAGAAAACCGTTCAACGTCTCAAACGTGTCTTCTTCCTCATCTTCCCGGATAATCCCAAGCGTTTCCGCCACCTCGGAAAAAGACGCAAGCCCGTTGATCAGATAACTTCCGTCTGATGCCATCACGATCATCGCATCTTCCTCGTCGTGCTCGTCCTCGATATTTCCGACGATCTCTTCCAGGATATCCTCCATCGCAACAACTCCCGCCGTCTGCCCGTATTCGTCCACCACAATTACCATATGGCTCTTTTTGGTCTGCATTTCCGCAAACAAAGTATTGATATTTCTGGTCTCCGGAATAAAATCCACCTCACGGATCAGCCCGTCAATCTCCCCGATCGCCTTCTGATAAACAGACTGCTCTGTACAAAGCGCAAGCGCTTCTTTGATATGAAGCACACCGATGATATCATCAATATCGTCCCGGTATACCGGAAATCTCGAATGCCCGTTCTCCCCGAGAAAATCCATCGCCTCGGAAAATGTCACGGATGCGCTCAGCGCCGTGATATTCTTGCGGTGTGTCATAATATCCTTGGCCTCTTTATCTCCGAACGCGAAAATATTGTGTATCATCTCCGCCTCACTGGCTAAAAGCAAGATCGGAAGAGCACACGTCTGAACTCCAGTCACCTCTCGTCATCTC
>CANDFU010000277.1 GCA_947384095.1 uncultured Roseburia sp.
AGATGACGAGAGGTGACTGGAGTTCAGACGTGTGCTCTTCCGATCTCAGGAACCGTCGCAGTAACCATCCGCATGGTCATATCCGCAATAATAATTTCCATCGTGGCTGTGCCTTCCCGTCTCAGTACATCCCTCCACCGTGCAGACAGGACAACTGGTATCAACCGTCTGAGCCTGTCTGTGATGTCCGTGCGCCGATACAGGCATGACAAAAAGAGTAGATGCAAGGGCTATAGCCACTGCCGCTGCAAACAGTCTTTTTGAGCGCATATTACACACCTCCCTACTTTTTTCTGAAACCGGTATCTCTGAATTGAATATAGCACAAAACATTGATGCTTTCAAGCTATCTGATCACTTGAGTTTTCCCTTTTATTTTTTACGGACAGGAATCCATATCTCGCTGTAATACTCTTCGTCTGCCGTACCTTTTGCATAGTCGCCAGGGTCACTGTACATTTCGATGTGATACCCGGCCGCAATCTCATAGTCCCTGTTCCGGGGCAGCCATTCCGTAAAAATCTTTTTGTGAATATCCTGCAAAGAGCCGGTACCTGCAAGCGCACCCTTGCATGAAAAGACAGCCCAAGTATATTCGGGAATCAGGCGCGTGACAAAATCCTCAGGAATCTCTTCGAGCGGATTATAATTATCGGCAATCAAATATTCAAATTCATTACCGCTCATATCCTTATCAATGGATATCCCATACATGCTTTTGATAAGTGTGTTCTTTCCGGACCGGTTAAATTCCTCCCAGAATCCGGGAATTTCATGATCAGCGGTTTCGTATTTGAATATCGCCGATACTCCTGCCACGGTAAACGGGGCTTTTTTAACAATTCTGTAATCCATAGTATAACCTCCTGTCAAAATGAGTTGTATTTTCAGAGGGGCAAATGACTTTATCATAGCCTCCCCTTTGCGTATGGCAGTAGGCGTAGCACCATGAAAACGAAGAAAGGCTTTTGTAAAGCTATCCGGCGAATCATATCCATATTTCAGCGCAATATCAATTATTTTCCTGTCGGTAGAAACCAGTTCGCTTCCGGCAAGCGTCAGTCTACGCTTTTTGATATATTCTCCAACCGTAAAACCGCAAAGCATGGAAAAACCTTTTTGAAAATAATATGGCGAGATAATTGCGTGTTTCGCAATATCCGCAATCGTCAGTTCTTCTGTAATATGACTTTCAATATAATCGATTGCTTTACTGATACTTTCACTCCATTCCATGTTGCGCCTCCTATGCATTTACAGATTACATTTTTTTAAAATCATTTGCCCGATTTTTTGTGCTCGTTTTTGTCCGGACTTTCTTCCAAAACATTCAGCCGGTCAGCGTTTTCAATCTCTCCTGCTTCGGCGTGATCCCTCTCCATTTTCTGTATGTCCGAATAAAATGGCTGCAGTCAAAAAAGCCTGTCTCCTGAGCAATATAGCTCAGATCATAGTCCGTGTGCAGCAACAGATCCTGGGCCTTACCCAGACGGATCAAAGTGATGTATTCTTTGCAGGAGCATCCGTAGCTTTCTCTGAAAAGTTTTGCAAAATGCGAATAGCTCATATGACAGATCTGAGCCAGCTCCTGTACCTCCAGCGCATCTCCCGAGTGCGCGTCTATGTATTCGAGAATATGCCCGAAAGAAAAGCCTTCACCCGTCTGTCTCTTCCGCGCAGGAGGACTGCTCTTTGGCGCTTTTCTGGCAAGCATGGTCAGCAGCGTATAGAGATTCGCCTGAATCTGAAGAGAATAAAATTCCCTTTTCTCTGAATACTCCTTAACGGTATGGTCAACCAGCTCCGCTATATGCATCCCCTGCAAATCCTCCCCCAAAACGACAATACCGGAGGAGTCTTTTGCCGTCCTTCCGAGAAACAGATCATAAAGCCCGGGCAAACAGGCCGGAGGGATGTGCATGGTATGCAGATTAAACTTAATGACAGCATACTCCGCCTCTGCGCAACTGCCGTCTTCCGCCGTCTCCGGCCCGCAGGCCTCTCCCCGCCCCGCCTTTGCCGGCGCAACCTCATGAAGCTGCCGGGGATAGAGATAGCACAGATCCCCCTGCCTGATAACCATACTCCGGTTACTGCAGTTGACGGTCACCGCCCCCTTGATCATATAAAGAATCTCACTGTAATAATGCCAGTGAAGCGGGGAATGAACCGAATCCGTATAAAAAATATCATAGGGCTGCTTCAACACATCGATATATTCAAATAACTGCATATTTTCCTTCCCTCCGCACTTCATATCCATGCTTCATGTTTCTGATTCCTGTTTACCATGACAACGCTGCTCCGTCAAGCTCCAAATAATAGATTTGTACAATTTTTTGTTCAATTTTTCATAGAAATATCCACTGTGCGGAATATCCTAGAGACAGAACCAGATACAGAATAAATAAAAATGCAGGAGGATGCTCTGCCATGGAAAGTAAATCATTCAGAAACCATCTGGAAAAGGATCTGATCCCTTTCTGGAATAAACTGCAGGATCGGGAAAACGGCGGTTTTTACGGATATGCAGACTGTGAGGGAAACCCTGACCGAACAAGCGTCAAAGGCGTCATTCTCCACAGCCGCATCTTATGGTTTTACGCGTCGGCCTATCAACTGCTGCGCCAGCCAAAGTTGCTGGAGATGGCCGATCACGCCTACAGCTTTATAACTGAGCACTGCTTTGACAATCAATACGGCGGAGTCTATTGGTCTGTAAATTATGACGGCAGCGTATGTGATGACACAAAACACACCTATAATCAGGCCTTTGCCATTTACGCACTGTCCGCCTATTACCGGGCCAGCCGCCGGAAAGAGGCGCTGGATCTGGCCCATGCCCTTTATCGTGTCATCGAAGAAAAATGCCGTGACGGCGCAGGTTATCTGGAGGCCTTTCACCGGGATTTCACACCGGCCTCAAACGAAAAACTCTCGGAAAACGGGGTCATGGCAGAGCGCACCATGAACACGCTTCTGCATGTGCTGGAAGCCTATACCGGACTGTATCAGGCAGACCCGTCCGCAGAGGTGGAAGCCTCTATTCGCAATATACTAAGCATCTTTCGGGAAAAGATATACGATCCTGATAAACAGATTTGCGATGTGTTTTTTGACGCGGAGTATCACTCGCTCATCGACCTTGAATCCTTCGGTCACAACATCGAAGCGTCATGGCTCATCGACCGCGCCTGCCTGGCGCTGGAGGGTTCGGCGCAGACAGAGCCGGCACAGGAAGGTTCTGAATACAGAAACGCACCGAAAATCCCGACACACGAGAACACGCCAACATGCGGGAAACAGATACGCTCCATGACAGACGGTCTTGCCGCCGCGGCATACCGAAACGCATACGACCGCCTTCAGCACGGCCTGAACAACGAGCGCGAGGGAAACCGGATCGACCGTCAGAAAATCTGGTGGGTGCAGGCGGAGGCAGTGGTAGGATTTTACAATGCATGGCAGAAAGACCGGAAGAAAACAGAATATCTT
>CANDFU010000278.1 GCA_947384095.1 uncultured Roseburia sp.
AAAGAGTTTGGAGGAAGAAGTTATGTCAGCAAAAATATTTTATCAGGAAGATTGTAATCTTTCCCTGCTGGACGGGAAGACAATTGCGATCATCGGCTACGGAAGCCAGGGACATGCGCATGCGCTGAATTTAAAGGAATCCGGATGTCATGTGATCATTGGCCTTTATGAGGGCAGCAGATCCTGGGCGAAAGCCGAGAAGCAGGGATTTGAGGTGTTTACGGCAGCAGAGGCGGCAAAGAAAGCAGATATCATCATGATTCTGATCAATGATGAAAAGCAGGCGGATCTCTATAAAAATGATATCGAGCCGAATCTTGAAGAAGGCAATATGCTGATGTTTGCACATGGTTTCAACATCCATTTTGGATGCATCGTGCCGCCGGCGAATGTGGACGTCACGATGATTGCGCCGAAGGGGCCGGGGCATACGGTGCGCTCCGAGTATCAGGAGGGAAAAGGCGTTCCCTGTCTGATTGCCGTTGAGCAGGATGCGACTGGTAAAGCGCAGGATCTGGCGCTGGCTTATGCGCTGGGGATCGGCGGGGCGCGGGCAGGCGTTCTTGAGACGACGTTCCGCACCGAGACAGAGACGGATCTTTTTGGCGAGCAGGCAGTGCTCTGCGGCGGCGTCTGTGCGCTGATGCAGGCCGGGTTTGAGACGCTGGTTGAGGCGGGATATGATCCCAGAAACGCATATTTTGAGTGTATCCATGAAATGAAGCTGATCGTCGATCTGATCTATCAGTCGGGTTTTGCAGGAATGCGGTATTCGATTTCGAATACGGCTGAATATGGCGATTACGTGACCGGGCCCAAACTGATCACAGAGGAGACGAAGAAGACCATGAAAAAAATCCTCTCTGATATTCAGGACGGTTCTTTTGCAAAGGAGTTCCTGCTTGACATGTCGCCGGCAGGAAAGCAGGTCCACTTTAAGGCGATGCGGAAGCTTGCTGCCGAGCACTCTTCGGAGGAGGTCGGAAGAGAGATCCGCAAGCTCTATAGCTGGAATAATGAGGATGACAAGCTGATCAACAATTAAAGGAATGGTAAAAGAAAAGACATCGGATATGGTTCCGGTGTCTTTTTTTGTTTTATAGGACGCAATTTCGGATAAAGCAAAAGCCCTCCGGGCGGGACCGCGCTGCGCCTTAGAAGAAGTACGCCGCAAAAGCGGCCCGCCGCAGGCGCAGAATCCGGCAGGGACGGATTCTTTTTTTGATGATGAAATAAGAATTTCTCAGGAAATTCTTTTGGTTTTTCTGAAGGGAATTTTTGGAATCATCCGCTATTCTTGTATATGGAAAGAAGAGAATTTTTTTCCGGAAAGGGTGAGATGGATGAAGTATTTAACGCTGGTTGTCCCATGTTATAATTCCGAAGCTTATATGGAGCGCTGTGTCGACTCCCTGCTTGCGGGCGGCAGTGACGTAGAGATTATTATTGTCGATGATGGTTCGACAGACTGGACGGGTGAGATTGCGGATAATTATGCCAGGAACTATCCCGATATTGTAAAAGTGGTGCATAAAGAAAACGGAGGCCACGGTTCCGGTGTAAATACGGGGATGGCACTGGCCTGTGGCCTGTATTTTAAGGTCGTCGATTCCGATGACTGGCTTGATGAGCGGGCGTATATAAGGCTCCTTGCACAGATTAAGGCGTTTTGCAAAGCCGGACCGCAGGAGGCAGAAGAGGAGATGCCCGATCTGTTTGTCTGCAATTATGTCTATGACCACTGTGAGGAGGGAACAAGCCATACGGTAGACTTTAAGAAGGTGTTTCCCACGGAGCGGCTCTGTACCTGGGATGAGATGGGGCATTTTTCCGTGTCCCAGTATCTTGTGATGCACGCTCTGGTTTACCGCACGGAGCTGTTACATAAATCGGGATTAAGACTTCCGGAACATACTTTTTATGTAGATAATCTTTTTGCGGTAAAGCCGCTGGTCTATGTCGAAAAAATATATTATATGGATCTTGATCTGTACCATTATTATCTGGGCCGTGACGATCAGTCGGTGAATGAAAATGTTCTGATGAAGCGGATTGATCAGCACATCAAAGTCACGAAGATGGTGGCTGCCTGTGTAAAACCGGAGCAGGAAAGAGCGATTTCCCCGAAGCTGAGATCTTATCTGTGCAGAAATCTTTCGGTTATGATGGCGATATCATCGGTTCATCTCCTGCTTTCCGATACCGGGGAAGCGCGCAGAAAACGTGAGGCGCTGTGGCAGGACATGCGGCGCCTCGATCAGAGGCTGTATTACCGGCTGCGGTATCGGGCGCTGAGCGGTCTTACCTATCTGCCGGGCAGACTGGGAGAGTGTCTGACACTGTCCGGCTACCGGGCTGCCAGAAAGCTGTACCGGTTTCAGTAGTTTGCAGGAAAAGAGGGAGAATATGAGTGAGATTTATATTGGATTTGTGGACACACCGGGGATCTTTGCATCGATCATCCGATTGGTCTTAAGACAGAAGTATATCCATGTCGTGATGGGGATGGACCCGGAATTGAGAGAGGCCTACAGCGTCGGAAGGAGAAATCCTGCAGTACCTGTTCTGGCCGGGTTTGTCAGGGAAAACAGGCGGAAAATATTAAAAAAATATCCGGGCGCGGATTATATGGTGTGCCGTGTCCGCTGTACGGAGGAACAGAGGGAGGAATTGCAGGAAATCCTGCACGACGCGTTTCTTCATCGTTTCCAGTATCACTATGCCGTGGCGGAGCTGCCGCTGATTTTGCTCGGGATTCCGTTTCACAGCAGATATCATTACACCTGTTCGTCTTATCTGGCAAAGATTATGGAGGAGACAGGGATCGTCCGGTGGAAGAAGCATTTTTCGCTCGTCACGCCGAAAGATTTTTTTGAGGATCTGGAAAAAGAAGTGATTTTTGAAGGTGCGCTCGCCGATCTGCCCGGAGACGGCGGTGAACCGTATGTATGGCCAGGCGGTGCGTCCTATGAAGCGTAATAAGAAGAGGATTCAGTTTCTCCTGTTTCTGGGCATAATGGTTTTGACATTTTATACGGTGCTCGGCGGACAGGATTTTGCAAAAATTAGAAAGGCTGTCCTTGAGATGACGCCCGGGTATCTGCTGTGCGCCATGGCGCTCGGGCTCTTTTTCGTCGGTCTTGAAGGAATTATGATCTGGTATCTGTTGTCGGCGCTGGGAGGAAAGAGCGGGGTTGGGCGCTGTATCGTCTATTCGTTTATCGGATTTTTTTATTCCGGGATCACGCCTTCTGCGACGGGGGGACAGCCGATGCAGCTCTATTATATGAAAAAAGACGGAAATGATACGTCGGAGTGCTCGGTCGTCCTGATGACGGTTGCCCTGGCGTACAAAGCCGTTCTCGTGCTGATCGGGATTGGCGTGCTCGTTTTGTGGTATCAGCCGCTGAAATCTTATTTTAAAGGGTATTTTTACCTGTTTCTTCTCGGTATTGCGCTGAATACGGGCGTCGTTCTTGTGATCTGGGGGCTG
>CANDFU010000279.1 GCA_947384095.1 uncultured Roseburia sp.
ATACCTGGTAAATCTCCTGAGATGCCTTCGCACTGGCGCGCAGCTCCTCCAGACATTCTCTCGCATATGCGTAATCCAGACTGCTTTCGTCTGTCTGTACCTGTTCCAGGGCTTCTTTTAACTGTTCCGGCGTCAGATCTTCCCAATCTGGCACATTTTCAAGCACTGACCGCATTTTCTCTGGTGTAAGGCTTTCCATAATATCCTTCAGGCAATTCCTCTGATATGACGTCTCGATCTGATCCGTAATCGAAGTCCCCCGATAACCGTCCCCTTCCTTTTCTCCAAAAGAATCATCCACCGCATAATCCATTTTTCCGCCGCGCCGGCCGGAACGTACCGCAGTGATAAGATTGCGCATTGTGATGTCAGCTCCCTGATTCAGCAATGCTCCGACCGCTGCCCCGTCCGTCTGCTCTACCTGATGAATCAGCCGGTAAATCCCGATATACGTATTTCTCCCTTCCTCACTGATGGCATTGTTTTTCTCCAGTTTCCACAGATACTCCGCAAAACGCTCTGTATCCTTTCCGCCTGCCTCCCTCTGAATCTGTTCCGCTGCGGCGTTCAGGCTCCCGAAATCCATATCCAGCGGGTTAATCCCCTTTTTGATCATCTGTGTCACAACCGCAGGTGTCATATTCCGGAACACACGCTGCACTTCTTCGTCCGCCCGTTTCATCTCTGCCACCGATTCCGGTGTAATCGAAATCCCGTTATACCCCAGAATCCGCACCGCCCTGCGATTTGCCTCGGTAGCTTCCAGCCCGATATCGTCCAGAATCGCATCGACATTCCGGAAAGCCTTCTGAATCGAATCTCCCAGATCTGCACGCGGGGCCGTCATCAATGTCTCATAACGCTCATTCGCGCGTTCAAACGTATCCCGCATCGCCGAACCGGCCTCGTGGACTGCATTAATCGTATCCGCCCCACTTTTCAGCCCCAGCACATATGCAGGTACATATCTGATCTCCTCAACCTTCTCTGTCGTTTCCTTAAAAATCGCGGTATTTTCTTCCCCGGGATCCACGCCTTGCTCTCTGAGCAGATTTTCATAATAATTATTTTCAATGGCGCGCAACTTTTCTACAAGTGTAGACAACGGCTCCGTATCAATGTAAACACCGTGTTTCAGTAACACGTAATTTGCCTCTATCGTCATCACCAGACGTACTTCTTCCAGCTGTCTCCTGGCTGCAAGAAGCGCAATCTCTCTCTCATCCATGTTTCCGGCTACATCTGCATCCGACCACACGCCTTCGGCGCCTGCATCCGGTGCAACTCCGGCGCCTCCGGCATTTTGTGCGCTGGAAAGCGGCGATTGCCCCGCACTGTCTCCCGCCGCCACGCCATCGGTGTCAACATTTTTACTATTCTGTACTGCAGATGCATCTGCAATACCCGAACGGCCGGCAATTGCATACTCCAGGCTCCGGACGCTTAAATCCATTCCATTGACCAGAATATAGGACAAATCTGCATCTGTCGCCCCTGAAACAACTTCCGCCGCATGCCGCGCCACGGAAATACGATCGTATCCCGGCAACAGTAAAGCATCCTGCGGGCGCCCCCCTTCCGCGATCGCCGCCGCGGCTGCCCTCACAATCTCATCTGTTTCCGACGGCCCTTCGTATCCCTTCAGTGCCTCGTAATATTTTAAATTCTCTTCCGTAAGAGGAATCTCATGCGCCAGAAGCCATCTGCTGTCCTCCATTGTTTCCGCTCCAGGTTCGAATCCTGCCTGTCGGATCACTTTCTCAATCTGCTCCGAAAAACCCGAAATATCTATAGCATAGGTAGTCCATTCCCTGCCCTGATCATATCCGCTGTACTCCGCCTTATAAAAATTTTCAATTGAAGGCTGCAGCTGATTTTCAATCAGATATTTCACGGCGCTTTTGCCAGGCGCTCCAAGCGTCTGAGCCAGTTTCACCGCTTCCGCCATGCCTTTGATATTATCTTCATTTAACGGAAGATCCGCCCTTTTCAGCTCCGTCACAATCTGGGCCGCAACCTGTGCGCTCCCGGTAATCGCTGTGAGCTGTTCCAGATCAAGATCATCCCCAAAAAAAGAAATATCCACCCCTGCTTTTGCAAGCATGGCTTTTATCTTATCCGTTTCTGTCACAATCGTGTTTGATGTCATCGAATCCGGCGTAAATCCGTCCTTTTGCATTCTGGCATAGTCTTCCTCTGAAGTCGTACCCGCCAGAACCGCCATCTGATTTTTGCGCTCTTCCGCATCCATCGCAGAGGACGCTTCGATCTCTTCTGCAACCGTCTTTTTTTCTTCCGTCTCCGGCTTTGCATAGGTTGTATCCTTCATATTTACTGTCTGCGCTTTAGTAATCTGCGCTTCCCCGGCAACGGCTCTCTCTTGAAACAGGATTTTGTTTTCCGGCTCCTTTGGACCAATGCTCTGCTGCAACGTGTCAATGATACTGGTATTCTGCTGTTCCACTCTTATCATATCACAAACTCTCCTGTTCTTTTCACCCGTACTATAAAAGGCTGCCGCAAAGAAAATCACCTGCAGCAACCTCTCAATAGCTGATATATATATCGGACGCAAATCCGTGATTATTTAGCTCCGGCGTCCTCCGCCGCCGAAACAATCAGAATCGGAACACCGCTACTCCGTATGGCTTCAAAGGATATGCAAACGAATACGTTTTTCCGTCACATTCCTTTTTAACCGCCCGATAGCTCACCGGACGTTCCTCGCCGCTGCCGCCAAATTCAGCCGCATCGCTGTTCAAAATCAGCCTGTACGCCTTCCGCTTTGGCACACCGACCCTGTATTCGGGGCGCTCCATCGGTGTAAAATTGCAGACAAAAAGCAGATTGTTCTTTTTATCCTTGCTTTTACGCACAAAACTGAAAATACTGCGGTCGCCGTCGTTGGCATTAATCCACTCAAATCCTTCCCAGCTGCTGTCCAGCTCATACAGCGCAGGATTTTTCCGGTAAATGTGAAGCAGCTCCTTCATCCAGTTCTGAATATGTTTGTGATCCGGGTTCTCCAGCAGATACCAGTCCAGCTCCCGCTCTTCACTCCACTCCTGAAGCTGCGCAAACTCCTGCCCCATAAACAAAAGCTTCTTTCCCGGATGTCCCATCATAAAAGCATAAGCCACCATCAGATTCCGGAATTTATCAATGCCGAGCCCCGGCATCTTATTGAGCATGGAACATTTTAAGTGAACCACCTCGTCGTGTGACAGAACAAGTATATATTTTTCATACTCATTGTAACTCATCGCAAATGTCATCTTGTGATGATTATTCTTACGGAAATACGGATCCAGCTTCATGTAATCCAGAAAATCATGCATCCAGCCCATGTTCCATTTATAACTGAAATTGAGCCCATCCTCTTCCACCGGGCCGGTCACCTTCGGCCACGCCGTAGACTCCTCGGCAATCATGGCAACTCCCGGATTTCTTCCCAATATCAGCGTATTGATATGCTTAAAAAACTCAATCGCCT
>CANDFU010000280.1 GCA_947384095.1 uncultured Roseburia sp.
GATGACGAGAGGTGACTGGAGTTCAGACGTGTGCTCTTCCGATCTTTATTGATTACACAATTGAGGATGACGTCAGGATATACCGTCTGAAGCGTACCCCGTTTTGTGTCAGGAGGCCGCTGACGAAAGCGTTTCTGGCGCGGTACGGTGATCTCGCCATAAAGCCGGATAAAATTGTGATTGACAATTATATGGGCCAGGGATATGGATGCAATCCGAAATACGTCGCCGAACATCTGCTGCAATCCGGCGGGGCATACGAGCTGGTATGGGCGGTGAAAGATGCTGCCGGAAAAAAAGCCTGTTTTCCGGAAGGAATCCGCCTTGTGGAATATGGAACGGGAGAGGCGATGTATGAATATGCTACAGCCGGGGTCTGGCTATGCAATTATCACCTGATCGCCTATTTTAACAAAGGGCTTGTGAAAAAGCCGGGGCAGACTTATATTCAGATGTGGCACGGTTCGTTTGGGATTAAAAAGATTGAAAATGACTGTGCGATTCTGACGGAAAATAAAAGCTGGGCGTATCTGGCCAGAAAAAATGCGGAAAGCACCGATTACTGGATTTCCAATAGTGGATTTGAGACGGCGGTATACCGGAGCGCGTTCTGGGGAGCCGGAGCGATATTGGAATACGGACATCCGCGCAACGATGTGTTTTTCGGGGAGGATGCGGGGAAAATAAGGCGGAGGGTCAGCCGGTATCTCGGTATTTCGGACGCGGAAAAAGTTTTTCTGTATGTTCCGACATTCCGGGAACGGGGCCGATCCTCGGCGGCAGGGCTTGATCTGACTCTGGTGGAGGAGGCGCTTCGAAGAAGTGAGGCGCTGGGCAAAGAGGGGGCATGGCGGATTGTGGTCCGCTTTCACCCGCGGATGGACGCAGCGGAAAAAGAAGCTTTTTTTGGAAAGTGGAAGGGTGTAAAGGATGCGACTGCCTATCCGGATATCCAGGAGCTTCTGGTGCGTGCGGATGCGGCGATGACGGATTATTCGAGCTGTCTGTTTGATTTTCTGCTGAGCGGACGGCCGGGATTTCTGTATGTGCCGGACCGCGGGGAGTATGATGAGGAGCGCGGATTTTATTACCGGCTTGAGGAGAGTCCGTTTCCGATTGCCGAAACGGACCAGGCGCTTTTAAACAATATCCTTTTCTTCGACAGACAGACATACAGGAGCCGCGTGGAACACTTTTTACAGGAGAGGGAATCGAAGGAGGACGGCCGGGCTGCGGAGCGCACGGCATCTCTGGTGATTCGTGTGACAGAGGGAAAAGAATATGAAAGCAATGATCAAATCGTTTAAGTTGTTCTGGAGCCGCAGACATCTGCTGGCGGAGCTGGTGAGAAAGGGAATTAAGCTAAAGTACCGGAGATCCTATCTGGGGATTGTATGGTCGCTTCTGGAGCCCATTCTTACGACGATCGTTCTCACGATCGTGTTTGGAACGCTGCTCGGGCGAAAGGACCGGTCGTTTCCGCTCTACATTTTGTGCGGCAGACTGTTATATTCTTATTTTTCCCAGGCGACGAAGGCGGCGGCGAAGTCCATAAGGACCAACTCCGGAATGATAAAGAAGGTGTATGTTCCCAAATATCTGTATCCGCTCTCGAGCGTGCTGTACAATTATATTATATTTCTGATTTCGCTGCTGGTCCTGTTCCCGCTCGGCATATACGGAAAGGTAGGCTTAAGTCTGCGCATGGCCGGAATTGTGATTCCGCTTTTTGTGCTTTTGTGTATGACGTATGGGGTCGGGCTGATTCTGGCGACGGTAAACGTGTTTTTCCGGGATATGGAGTATATCTGGGATGTGGTGCTGATGATTATCATGTATACCTGCGCTATTTTCTACGATCCGGAAAAGCTGTTAAAAAGCGGTTACGACTGGATTTTAAATTATAATCCGCTCTACGGCGTGATCGCGAATTTCCGGAATCTGATGTTCGGAGACCCGTTCGAGTGGAACCGGCTGATCTACAGTGTTCTGTTCAGCGTGGCAGTGCTTCTCATTGGAAATATTGTGTTTTACAAAAAACAGGATAAGTTTATCCTGCACATATAGGTGGGGCGTATGGCGAAGAAGGCGTTGGTCGTGGACCATGTAAGTATGAAATTTAATCTCAGCGAAGAGAAAGTGGACAATATCAAGGAGTATGTCATAAGGCTTCTGACGGGGAAGCTAAAGTACAATGAATTCTGGGCGCTGCGCGATGTGAGTTTCACGCTGCAGAGAGGGGACCGGCTCGGAATCTTAGGTTTAAACGGCGCCGGGAAGAGCACGCTGCTTAAGATTATCGCCGGGGTATTCAAGCCGACGGAAGGTACGGTGAAACGGTATGGTAAAATAGTGCCGCTCCTGGAACTGGGGGCCGGGTTTGAGAAACAGTATACCGGCAGGGAAAATATCTATCTGTACGGTTCGGTGCTCGGCTACAGCAGGGAATTTATTGACAGTAAGTTTGAGGAGATCGTGAAGTTTTCGGGTCTGCGCAAATTTATCGATGTGCCGGTGAAAAACTATTCTTCCGGAATGCGCTCGAAGCTTGGCTTTTCCATTGCGACCGCGGCGGATCCGGAGATTCTGATTCTCGACGAAATCTTTTCGGTTGGCGACGTGAAATTCCGCAGGAAGAGCATGCGCAAGATCAGACGGATGATGGCGAACGGGACGACCGTGCTGTTTGTCTCTCATTCCACAAAGCAGGTGCAGAAGATCTGCAACAAAGCCATGATACTGGAACACGGAAAGGTGGCTGCATTCGGGGAAGTAGGGGAGATTATCGCACTTTACGAGAAAAAGAATGGAACCGAAGAGACAGAAGGGGTGGAAGACAGAGTGAAAGGGGCAGGAGAAGAAAATGAAAAGTCTGGTTGATCAGAACCTGCTGCAGGCCGCAGTAGTCGGGATCCGGTGGGAGAGAATTTTTTTGTATCTGGACGTCAGGGTGTCGTTTACTGAAAATGCGGATGGCAGCGGACCGCTGGATTTTTATGCAGTAAATAGTTTGTTTGAAGCAAAGGCACATTTTAAGGCAAGGGAAATTACAGATCATGTCTGGAGGCTTAAAATAAATGTCACAAATTGCGGGACGAATCGGTGCCTTCCGGTAGGAACGTACAGTATTTTTGTCTGTCGGGGGGATGAAAAACTGGCCGACTGTGTGGCGGATACATCAATCGTGCCGTCTGTGAATGATTTTTCCCGGAATTTTCTTTATGGCGGGATGAGCAAGGTATATACGGTTACGTTCTTTATACAGGAGGGCGGGGATACACTTCCGTTTCGGTTCCGCGCGCTTACCGCCGCCCACAATGGAATGGAATTTCCGAAGAATACATCCTATTTCCGCTCTCTGCATCTGATTGGGAATTTTAAGAAAAGTTTCCTGAGCTCCCGGGTTTTTCTGCGTAGAATATACGCGCTCTTTGCAGGGAAGGCGCATGATCCTTCAAAACCGACTGTTCTTTTTATGACAGA
>CANDFU010000281.1 GCA_947384095.1 uncultured Roseburia sp.
TTACCGGATTCTTGTGTCGGCGCGCGCTGCCACGGCGGGGCCGCAGTCTAAAATGAGCTGGATTGAGCTGATAAAAAAAATGGCCCGGAGTGATCTGATCTTTCTCGATGACCACGCTCCGGTTCTGGACTGGCTTCGTTTAAAAGAGAATACAAAGGTGGTGCAGCTCTGGCATGCGGGAGCCGGTTTTAAATCGTCCGGTTACAGCCGGTGGGGGCATGAGGGATGCCCCAGTCCGATTTCCTGTCACAGACAGTACCAGTATGGAATCGCAGGTTCGAAAAATATTGCGCCGTTTTTTTCGGAGATCTGGGGAATCAACGATGAGCTGGTGCTGCCGACCGGGATGCCGCGGATGGATGAATATCTGGATCCAGGGCACAGGGAGGAGACGACGGAGGCGCTCTACCGGAAGTATCCGGTGTGTAAAGGGAAAAAGGTGATTTTGTTTGCGCCGACTTACCGCGGACGCAATCAGCCGACAGCCTATTATCCGTACGAGCTGATTGACTTTGAGCGTCTGTATCGGGAATGCGGGGAAACCTATGTGGTTTTGTTTAAGATGCACCCCTGGGTCAATAATGACATTGCGATTAAGCCGAAATATGCGGACCGGTTTGTGGATGTGAAGACGTATCCCGATATCAATGATCTGTTCTATATCACAGATCTCCTTATCACGGATTATTCCTCTAATATTTTTGAGTATTCTCTCATGAGGAAACCGATGCTGTTCTTTGCCTTTGACAAGATACAGTACTCCTTTTCCCGTGGATTTCATCGGGACTACGAGGAATCCGCTCCGGGAAAAGTCTGCTATACGTTCACGGAGCTGATGGACGCGCTGGCTGCGGAGGACTTTGAGTTCGAAAAGGTGGAGCAGTATGTGGAGCATCATTTTGATTATATTGACAGCAATGCGTCCGACCGGGTGATCGACTGGATTGTAAGAGATGAGATGCCGGAAGAGCTGCGGCGGGAGATTGAGGCGCAGAGGGCGGACACGGCGCGCCTTGAGACGCTGGATTTTACGCCGGAGCTGATCGGAGAAAAAGTAGATTCGAGGATCCGTATGCTGGAGCGGGAAGGGAAAAAGGAAGAGACAGATCCCGAGGCGGAATCCGGATCCGGTTCCGGGGCTGTTGAATAAAGAGATGACGTAGGGAAGGGGAAGCAGGGATGAATATTGCGATTGTTTTTGCGGGGGGAAGCGGCGTGCGCATGGGAGCCGGCGTGCCAAAGCAGTTTCTGGAGATCAACGGCCGGCCGATTATTATTCACACATTGCAGTTGTTCCAGTACCACGGAGAGATCGATAAGATCTATCTCTCCGTGCTTTCAGACTATATTCCGTATATGGAAGAGCTTGTGGAGGAATACCGGCTGCGGAAGGTTGCGCGAATCCTGCCCGGCGGAGACACGGCGCAGGATTCGATCTATAATGCGCTTAAAATGGCAGAGGCGGAAAATCCTGCGGATTCGATCGTACTCATCCACGACGGCGTGCGCCCGTTTGTCTCCTACGATGTGATCAGCAGGAATATCGGGGGTGTCAGAAAGAACGGAAATGCGATCACGTGTACGCCATGTTATGAGACAATCCTCATCAGCGAAAGCGGCGGGACGGTGAAGGAAGTTCCGTTCCGGAAAGAGACGTTTGCCGCACAGGCGCCGCAGAGTTTTTATCTGAAAGATATCATTGCGGCGCATGATGCCGTCAGAAAGACGGAGACGCGCTATGAAAATATGGTGGATGCCTGCACCATGATAAGAAGTCTTGGCATCACGGCGCATATGGTGGAGGGGAACCGGGGCAATATCAAGGTCACGACGCCGGAGGATGTCTATATGTTCCGGGCCCTTCTGCAGTATAAGGAAAATGAGCAGGCGTTCGGCCTTGGCATTACCAACCGGATTGAAACGCGGATGAGCCGGGCGAAGGAACAAAAAAGCAGTCTGACGGAGGAAGGTGAACAGGGTTGATGATTGAAAGTCCGGATAATAAAATTTTACAGGAAGATCTTGAGATTCTGGCGGGAAGCGATATCGGGGGTATGGACTGGCGGGATTTGTCTGTGTTTGTGACGGGAGCCACGGGGCTTCTGGGGTCACAGATTGTAAAAGCGCTTGCGTGCCTGAACCGGTTGAAGAACGCCGGAATACACATTCTGGCGTTTGTCCGGAATGAGGAGAAGGCGAGAACCGTTTTTGGAGAGTTGCTGGACCGGGGGGATATAGAGCTTGTCATCGGAGACGTGAATATGCCGATCTCGTTTGAGGGAAGGGCAGACTATCTGATTCATGGCGCCAGTCCGACCAGTTCCAGGTATTTTGTGACGAATCCTGTGGAGACGATTTACACGGCGGTCGATGGGGCAAAGCATGTCCTGGAATTTGCCAGGGAAAAACAGGTGAAGGGTATGGTTTACCTCTCATCTCTGGAAGTGTATGGGACACCGCTGAAGGAGGACGGGCTGATTTCGGAGCAGGACTATGGATTTATTGACCCGTTAAGCGTTCGCAGCAGTTACTCGGAGGGAAAGCGGCTTGTAGAATGCCTCTGTGCTTCCTATGCAAAAGAGTATCATGTTCCGGTTAAGGTGGCGAGGCTTTCACAGACATTTGGCGCAGGCGTGGATTATAATGACGGCCGTGTTTTTGCAGAGTTTGCCCGGTGCGCGACAGAGAAGAGGGATATCGTGCTGCACACACAGGGGCGGACCGTCCGCAGTTACTGCTATACAAGAGACGCAGTCAGCGCGATTCTTTATATTCTGCGAAGAGGCGAAGCGGGAGAGGCCTACAATGTGACAAATATGGATACTGCGGTTTCCATTCGTGAGATGGCTGAGATGGTCTGTGAAACGATCGGAGAGTCGGAAATTAAGGTGGTGTACGATATTCCCGCGGACGTATCCTCGTTTGGATATAACCCGGAGATGGTAATACGGCTTGACGCGGGGAGCCTTATGGCACTGGGCTGGCGAGCTTCAGTGGGACTGGAAGAGATGTATCGCCGGATGACGGCGGAAGCGTGGAAGGGGTAAGGAGGGATCGTGTGATGAAGCTGGCATCCATGAAAAGAAAAGTGGACAGAAAAGTACGGGCGCTTAAGAGAAAAATCAATCCAACGCCGGAGGAGGAAATCGTTAAGGTGCTCCTCCTGACAAATCGGGATTCAGATAATGTGGGAGACCAGGTGATTGAAGTCTGCGATATCAGCCTGATCTCGGCAGTTATGGATAACTTAAAACGGGAGTGCCGGATTCGAAGCTCTGCGGCATCGATTGTATCGCCCAGGTATCTGCAGACGAGAGATCCGGGTCTGCTGGCTTCTGCGGATGCGGCGGTCAGGGAAGCGGATGTTATTGTTTTCGGCGGCGCGCCGATGTTTAATTATCTGTATCAGAATTTTTATGAACGAACGGCGGTTACGCTGGAGCTGGCCCGCAAATACAAGAAACCGGTCATTTTCTCTGCA
>CANDFU010000282.1 GCA_947384095.1 uncultured Roseburia sp.
GAGGAGGCAGTCACGGGGAAAAAGTGGTCGCGTTTGCTGCTATTGTGGCGGGGATTGCGTCCCTTTTTTCACGAAGAAAGGATTTACAAGGAAAAAGTACTGGCGTGATCTGTGTTATCGCCGATGCGGTCTGTGTTGCCGTTTCTTGACAACCGTTTCCATATTGGTTATGATGTCATGCAGAATCCGCATGAAAGGGCCGGTGTGAAGGCAGAGGGCGGCAGTGATGCAGAAGGCGCATAGATTCGGGCAGAGGTGAATATGAAACGAGCGTATAAGATTTTCTGGGTGGTTTTGATTCTTTTGATTCCGGTTTTTCCGTTGTCCGGCTTAACTTACGGGGTAAATATCAGCGACGTCGGGTTTAGCATCAATCAATACCGGTTTTGCTTTGAGGATATCGGGAGTGTTTATCTTCCGATTCTGCTGACGGAGTTTATCGGCGGGGCCTGGCTTAAGGCCTGCGGGTTTCTCTCCATCCCCGGTTATATCGGCGTGGAGATTTTGTGGGTACTGTCCTGTTATTATCTTTGCTTTTTGAGTTACCGGATGTACCGGAAGTACAATCGGGATGAGGCGGTCCTGCCCGCGCTTGTGCTTGCGCTGTTATTTGCAAAGTGTAATTTTCATTATTTTATTTATGCGACCGGAGTGGCTGTGATGGCGCTGACCGGATTGTTTTTCCTGGTGCGCGCGCTCGAAGAGAAAAAAACATGGAAGCTGTCTGTGTCGGTGTTCTTTTTTGTGATGGCCATACTGTGTAAGGTCTCTTCTCTGCTTCAGTTTGCGGTGTTTGCGGTGTTATTTTTTGATTTTTATAAAAAACGGGACAGGGCGTACTTTATCCGGCAGATTCTGTACTGTGTGCTCGGTTTTGCGCTGGGGCTGGCTGTTGCGCTTCTTTTTATCCAGGCGACCTGCGGTATCGGCGAGTATGGCGATATGCTGGTCAGTATGTTTTTTTACGCGGGGAGCTCCGAAGATGGCCATACGATCGGCAATATGATTCTGAGCAATCTGAAAGGAACGCTAAGGGGGCTGGCTCTCCTGGCGGGGCTGGGCGTTGTCTGGGCGGTGCCGGAAAAGTTTCCGAAATGTGAAAAGGTGTTCCGGATCGGGATTCCGGCGGCGGTTATTGTGCTGCTTGCGGGGAAGATTACAGGGCTTGCGGCGCTGCCGGGGATTTCAGTGGTTTATGATGGCATTTTTTTCCGGTATCTGAATGCGCTTGCGGTAACCGTTGCTCTGGTATATGTCTGCGCGGCCTTGATTCTTCGGGACAAGTCGTATCCGGAGGAGTTTAAGCTGCTTGTGCTTAGTACGGGAGTGCTGACAGTGCTGATGCCGATCGGGTCAAACACTGGCATTGAGCATCTGTGCAATGAGCTTTACTGTGCGCTGCCGTTTATCTTTATCTGCGTGCTCGACCGCGTCCGGCGGGAGGCGGGAGACGGCAGGAAGCTTTCCACGGTCGGCGTGATGCTGGCCGCAGTCACAGCGGCGTGGTGCGTCAGTCTGGCCGGTTATCAGAGCCTGTATCTGACAAGGAATTATCATACGGCGGAGAATGAAGTGAAGGCCTGCTCGCTGGATGAGCTGAAATACATGAAATATGAGGCGGATGTGGTGGACGAACTGGAGGAAGCCGCCCGTTTCCTGAAGCAGTATCAGGGCGGAGAGCGCAAGCTTCTGGTGGCCGGGACGGCCGTGATTTTAAATTACCTGTCGGGGCTTCCGCCGTTTAACGACGGCAGCGGCGGATGGATTGAGACGGAATTTATCACGTACGAACAGATCAGCGAACAGCTCGCACAGGCGCAGGTGCATCCGATTGTGGTGCTCTGTACGGAGGCATTGGAAGGAGACCGGCCGAAAATCCGGCTTGTGGAGGATTTTGTGGCGGAAAACCCTTATGAAGAGGTCTATACGTCGGGGCAATATCGGATATATTATCCGGCCGGGGAGAAGTAAAAGGCCGACAGGCCTGGGAGAGATATGGCGGAATGATTATTGTTAAAATTGGCGACGGAATGGGAAATCAGCTTTTTAATTATGCGTGCGGATATGCACAGGCCCGCAGGGAAGGGGACATGCTCATGCTTGATACCTCAGAGTGTGATAATTCCACGCTGCGCAGCTTTGCGCTTGACAATTTTCATTTAAGATATGATGCCAGGGAGTCTTTTCCGAACCGGAATGTGTTTCAGAAAATATACAAGAGGCTGCGGTGCCGGCTGAAGTATCATGTGATAAAGGAACGGGAGGTCTTTCATAATCGAAGCGGGAAGTATCCGGTTGATGATATTGACCCGCGTGTTTTTGTAAAACAGCGGTTCCGGCCCAAATATCTGTACGGTTACTGGCAGCATCTGTCTTATTTTGAGGAGTATATAGATGAGATTACGGCGATGATGACGCCGGCCTATGGACAGAGCAAGCGGGTCGCAGAGCTGGCAGAGGAGTTTAAAAGGACGCCGACCTGTGCCGTGCATGTGCGCGGCGGAGATATCGTGGGGCCGCAGGCGTCCTATTTTGCCAGGGCGTTCGAGCGTATGGAAAAGGAAAAGCCAGGGCTTCAGTATATGGTTTTTACAAATGACAGAGAGCGGGCCGCGGAGGCGTTCGCGGAGATGAAGGGAGGGTTTTTGGCCGATATCGTCTATGTCGCTGATCTGGGAAGTTTTACCGATATAGATGAGTTTTTTCTGATGGCGGCGTGCCAGAACCAGATTCTCTCCAACAGTACGTTTTCCACCTGGGCGGCTTATCTGAACGGAAATCCGGATCAGACCGTGATTATGCCGGATGATATATTAAGCGGAAGAATGCGGCGGAAGGGCTGGCTGATCCTGTGAAAGATACCCCGAAAAAACCGATATGCGTGTAAAATTGCGTAGAAATGAGGAAACTGTGAAAGATATTATAGAAAGTGTGTTTAAAGTATTTGACAAAAGGCAGAAGCGGAGGCTGGTCTATGTCGCATTTATGATTCTGATTAATTCGGCGGTCAGCCTCTTAGGGGTAGGCGTTCTGCTTCCTTTTATCCAGGCTGTTACGAATCCGGAGGAGCTGCTGGAAAATAAGTTGATCCACTATTTTTATGATATGTTCTCTTTTTCGGAAGCCGGCGAAATGATCGTTCCGATCGCTGTGCTGATTATGATCGTTTACACGGCAAAGAACGGATTTATCATCTATATGAATAATCTGCTCTATCGTTTCGCCTACTATGGAAAGCAGGAAATGCAGGACCGCATGATGCGATATTACATCAGCCAGGAGTACACTTTCTTTTTAAATCACAACAGTGCCGAGCTGATGCGGGATATCAATACGGATCCGGAGATGTTTTATGCGGCGGTACAGAATATGCTTCAGCTTTCATCCGAGGTCTGTGTCAGCGGCGTTATGGTTATTTATCTTGTAATAAAAGATCCGCTGAT
>CANDFU010000283.1 GCA_947384095.1 uncultured Roseburia sp.
CTACACGACGCTCTTCCGATCTATGCCAGTATGCGGTGCTTCTGCATATGTTTGCGCAGGTCAGTGGAATGAGGGCGGGGGAACTCGTGCATGTGATCGCGGATGCGCATATTTATGACCGGCATATTCCGATCATAAAAGAGCTGATCACGCGGGAGCAGCATCCCGCGCCGCTATTCAGGCTGAATCCGGAGGTGAAAGATTTTTACCGGTTTACGACGGATGATATCACGATAGAAAATTATGTGACGGGGCCGCAGGTGAAAGACATCGAGGTCGCGGTGTAGAGGAGGAAGGGCATGAATGTAATTGCAGCGGTCGATAAAAACTGGGCAATCGGGATGAAGAACCGGCTTTTGGTCCGCATCCCGGCGGATCAGAGATTTTTCAGGGAGAAGACGACCGGAAAAGTGGTAGTGATGGGGCGAAAGACGCTGGAGAGTTTTCCGAACGGGCTTCCGTTAAAGGACAGGGTCAATCTGGTTCTGACGCATGATCTTTCCCTGCATGTTCCGGGAGCCGTCGCCGTGCATTCAACGGAGGCTCTCTCTGCGGAGCTGAAAAAATATCCGTCCGAAGACATCTATGTGATCGGCGGGGAGGAGGTATATGCACAGCTGATTGACGAGTGCGATACGGCCTATATTACGAAGATAGATTTTGCGTATGACGCGGATGCTTATTTTCCGAAGCTGGACGGGCGGCCGGGATGGCGGATGACGGAGGAGAGTGAGGAACAGACCTATTTTGACCTGGAATATTATTTCTGCAGATATGAAAGGTCAGTGTGACGCTGACGGGCTGGATTTTCCTTTGAAAGACGACAGGGTTTTTATAGAAGAAAAAGCAGGGAGGACGACATGGATATTACAGGCAGGAAGTTATTTGTGAAGGCTTTGCAGGAAGAGGGCGTGGATACGGTTTTTGCATATCCGGGCGGCAATGTGACGGATATTCTTGACGAATTGTATAAGCAGGATGTGATCGACGTCGTCCTGCCGCGGCACGAACAGGGCCTGGTGCATGAGGCCGAGGGTTATGCCAGGGCCACGGGAAGGGTCGGGGTATGCCTTGTGACGAGCGGGCCCGGGGCGACAAATACGCTCACGGGACTTGCCGACGCCCATTATGACAGCATTCCGCTGGTCTGCTTTACCGGACAGGTACCGCTTTCCCTGATCGGGAACGACGCCTTTCAGGAGGTGGATATCGTGGGGATGGCCCGCGGTATCACGAAGTACAGCGTGACAGTCCGAAAGAGGGAGGATCTGGGACGTATCATCAAGATGGCGTTCCACATCGCGGCGACGGGAAAGCCGGGGCCGGTACTGATCGACATTCCGAAGGATATCCAGACGGCGGCGGGGCCGTCGGAGTATCCTTCCAGCGTTCAGATTCGCGGCTACAGGCCGAACGAGGGAGTTCATGTGGGGCAGCTGAAAAAGGCTTACAAGCTGCTGCGCGCGGCGAAACGCCCTCTGATTCTGGCGGGCGGCGGCATCAATATTGCGGGAGCCAATGACAAGCTTCTCGCTTTTGTGGAAAAGACGCAGGTGCCGCTCGTCACAACGATTATGGGAAAAGGAGCCATTCCGACGGGGCACCCCCTGTATGTGGGGAACAGCGGCATGCACGGGCGGTATGCAGCCAATATTGCGGTCAGCCGGTGCGATGTGCTCTTTTCCATCGGCACACGCTTTAACGACCGGATTACGGGGGATCTGAATGAATTTGCCCCGAAGGCGAAGATCGTGCACATCGATGTGGATACGGCTTCCATATCGAGAAACGTCGTTGTCGACGTTCCGGTTGTCGCCGACGCAAACGTGGCTCTGGAGAAGCTTCTGGAATGGGCTGAGACGAAGGATACGGAGGCGTGGCAGACGCAGATCGCAGAATGGAATAAGGAGAATCCGCTTGAAATGCGCAGGGATCACGGCATGACGCCGCAGATGGTTTTTGAACATGTCAACCGGACGTTCGGAAACGCCGTCTATGTGACGGACGTGGGGCAGCATCAGATGTGGGCGGCCCAGTACTTAGAGCTTGACGACTGGCACAGGCTTGTCACCTCCGGCGGCCTTGGCACGATGGGGTTTGGCTTTCCGGCGGCAATCGGCGCTGCAATCGGCAGTCCCGAGAAGGCGGTCGTCTGTTTTACCGGGGACGGCGGTTTTCAGATGAATATTCAGGAGATGGCGACGGCAGTGACACAGGAAGTGCCGGTGATCGTCTGCCTGTTCAACAACCAGTATCTGGGCATGGTGCGGCAGATGCAGCAGTTCTTTTACGGAAAGCGCTATGAGGCGACGTGCCTGCGCCGGAGGAAGGGGTGCCCTGCAAACTGTAAAGGGCCGAATCCGTCCTGTCCGCCGTACACGCCGGATTTTGTGGCGCTGGCAGAGAGCTACGGGGCTCACGGTATCCGTGTGGAGCGCGAGGATGAGATTCAGGCGGCGCTTGACGCGGCGCGCGGCTTTTCAGATGCGCCCACGGTTATTGAGTTTGTGATTGCTTCCGACGAGAATGTGCTGCCGATGGTTAAGGGCGGCAACCCGATGAGTGAGATGATTCTGAAATAGGCAGAGCAGAGAAAGGAAGGTTCCATGAAAAACAGATGGATTGCACTCTATGTGGAGAACCAGGTCGGTGTCCTGGCGAAAGTTTCCGGCCTTTTTTCCGGAAAATCCTATAATTTGCAGAGTCTTACCGTCGGCACGACGGAGGATGAGACGGTTTCCCGCATGACGATCTGCGTTACGAGTGACGATATCACATTTGAGCAGATCAAGAAACAGCTCAACCGCATGGTCGAGGTCATAAAAGTAATTGACCTGACGGATGTGCCGCTTCACATGAAGGAGATCCTGTTTGCCAAAGTGCTGAATATCAGCGCGGAGGAGAAGCAGGAGGTATTCAGGATTGCACAGGTATTTCAGGTTGAAGTGACCGATATCGGAAACGACAGCGCGCTTCTGGAGTGTATGCTGACGGAGCGCAGGAATAATGAGCTGATCGCGCTGCTGCGGAAAAAGTTCAGACGGATCGAGGTCGTCAGGGGCGGTGCGGTCGCGATCGAATCAATCAGCACATCGTGCAGATAAAATGAGGCTGACAGGGGGAGATATGCCGGAAGAGAAGATTCCATCAAGGCGGCGGGACGAGAGGGACGTGACTGACAGGAGGCTGATACAGGTGGTTCCGAGTGAACGCCAGCTTGCGTTTCAACAGACGGAGTTTTATGCCTTTATTCATTTTTCAGTCAATACGTATACCGATAAGGAGTGGGGCGACGGTACGGAACCCGCGGGTATTTTTTTGCCAGACCGGTTTGATCCGGACCAGTGGGTGGAATCGGTCAGGGCTGCCGGTATGAAAGGACTCATTCTCACCTGCAAACATCATGATGGTTTTTGTCTGTGGCCCAGCAGGTACACG
>CANDFU010000284.1 GCA_947384095.1 uncultured Roseburia sp.
GATATATAAAATTAACAGCAACATATGGGTAAAAAAAGAAAAAACAGTTAGGTATAATAATGAATATAAAGTGATTGGCATATCAATTTATGGTTAAAATCACGAAAAATAAAATGGGAGGATTAAAACATGAAAAAGAAGATTTTATGCACGATCATGAGCGTCAGCATGGTGGCGTCTCTGCTTGCAGGATGTGGGTCGGACCCGGGAAAGCAGAGCAACAGTGATGCGGGTACGTCGGATGATGCGGGTACGTCGGATGATGCGGGGGCTTCGGACGACGCAGGGACATCGGATGACGCAGGCACACCGGACGACGCAGGGGCTTCCGTTGACCCGGGTACAGAAGCAGGATCGGGAACCGATGATGGCTACGCGGCGTTCGCGGGAACAACCATCAGCGTGGCTGCGATCGAGACGGCTTATGGTTCGGAGATGTGGCAGGAAGTGGCGGATGCATTTACGGCTGAGACGGGTATCCAGGTTGAGCTCACGACAGATAAGAATCTGGAAGATGTCATCGGACCGTCCATGCAGGGCGGTGAGTATCCGGATGTGATTCATCTGGCAACGGGCCGTGACGCGGCGCTGACAGAGCAGTTCATCAAGGACAACATGATTGCGGATATCACAGATGTATTATCGATGGCGGTGCCGGGTGAGACGGCGAAAGTGTCCGACAAGATTGCCGGCGGTTTTACCGATACATCTCTTACCAACCCTTATGGCGACGGCAAGACCTATCTGGCGCCGATGTTCTACTCGCCCTGCGGATTGTTCTACAATGCAGGACTTCTGGAGGAAAAGGGCTGGACGGTTCCCACGACATGGGATGAGATGTGGGAGCTGGGCGACAAAGCAAAAGAAGAGGAGATCTACTTATTTACATACCCGACGACAGGGTATTTCGATGCATTCTTTTATGCACTGATGTATTCCGTTGGCGGACCGGAGTTCTTTGACAAGGCGACTCACTATGAGGAAGGAATCTGGGAGACTCCGGAAGCGAAGACCTGCTTTGATATCATTGCAAAATTAGCGACTTACACGAACCCGACCACGCCGGCACAGGCAAATGATCAGGACTTTACGCAGAATCAGCAGTTAGTCCTTGACAACAAAGCGATCTTCATGCCGAACGGTACCTGGATTGTCGGCGAGATGGCAGAAGCTCCCCGCGCAGAAGGCTTTAAGTGGGGCATGACGGCGCTTCCGGCAGTAAAGAGCGGCGGGGACAGCTACAGCTACACATGGTTTGAGCAGGCATGGATTCCGTCCGGCGCTGAGAACCAGGATGCGGGAAAAGTATTCGTTTCCTTCTTATACAGCGATAAGGCTTGTGAGATTTTTGCACAGCACGGGGCAATTCAGCCTGTACTCGGCATTGCTGACAAGCTGGAAGGCGACAATGTGATGTTCTACTCCATTTATGACAATGGCGCAAAGGCGGCTATGGGTAATTTCGCAGCGTTTGATGCAATTCCCGGCGTGGAAGTCCGTACCGTATTTTTAGATCCGGTCAACTCTCTGGTTTCCGGATCCATGACGGAGGATGAATGGATTGCAAGTGTGATCTCTGCAAGCGATCAGATGCGCGAGAACTTAAAATAATACGATCCTTAGAAATGGTATAGAGCGTATTAAGGACGGCGGGCAGGACTCTGCCCGCCGTATTTTCACTTTATAGCAAATTGCGTTCTGTAAAGTGAAAGCCCTCCGGGCGGGATCGCACTGCGTCGGAGAAGAAAAGCGTCGCAAAAGCGACCCGCCGCAGGCGGAGAATCCTGCAGGGCAGGATTCTTTGTTCTTAAATAGCAAATTGCGTCCTGTAAAGTGAAAGCCCTCCGGGCGGGATCGCACTGCGTCGGAGAAGAAAATGGAAAGGAGAGAAAAGTATGAAAAGTTCCAAAAGACGTAACGGATTTCTGATTGCATGCGTCGCACCGGCAGTGGTTCTGTTCTTTATTTTCATGATACTGCCGACTTTGAACGTATTCCGGATGTCATTATACGAAAAAGGTGCGTATTCACCGACAGAAACGTTTGTGGGGATGAAAAATTTCCGGGTTCTGATCAATGACAGCAATTTTATCCGATCCATGCAGAACATGATTCTGCTGATTGTGACAGTTACGATCGTAACCTTTGCGCTTGCGCTGATCTTTGCCGCCATTCTGACAAGAGAAAAGATTAAGGGGCAGAATTTTTTCCGGATTGTGTTTTATATACCGAATATTCTGTCGATTGTGGTAATTGCAGGTATTTTTTCTGCAATCTATAAACCGGAAAATGGTATGCTCAACAGCATCATCGGCCTGTTTCGCGATATGACGAATCCGATCTTGTGGAAAGGTGAATCTTTGGTAATGGTCAGTCTGATCATCGCCATGGTATGGCAGGCGATCGGGTATTATATGGTTATGTATATGGCGTCCATGTCCAGTGTGCCGGAGAGTCTTTATGAGAGCTCCAATCTGGACGGCGCCGGAAGGCTGACGCAGTTTTTCCAGATTACGATTCCGCTGATCTGGACCAATATCCGTACCACGCTGACATTTTTTATCATTTCGACAATCAACATGGCGTTTCTTTTTGTAAAAGCGATGACCTCGGGCGGGCCAAACGGTGCGTCGGAAGTGGCGCTCAGCTATATGTACGGCCAGAAGGACGCAGGATTATACGGCTACAGTATGGCGATCGGCGTTGTGATCTTTTTATTTTCCTTTGCGCTTTCTGCAATGGTAAATAAGGCTACGGATCGCGAACCGCTGGAGTTTTAGGGAGGGACGGATATGAGAAAAAAGAAGCATACGGATTCCGGGGAGCGTTTGTATCAGTTTTTTATCTATTTTGTGCTGATCATGCTCACAATCACCATTCTTGTGCCGGTTGCATGGGTGTTTCTGGCTTCTGTCAAGCAGAACAGTGAGTTTTACGGGAATCCATGGACTTTGCCGAAAGGGATTTACTGGCAGAACTTTGTGGAAGCCTGGAATACGGCAAAGATGGGCGACTATATGTTAAATTCGGTGTTTGTCACCGCGCTGGCGCTGGTGCTGCTGCTGGTAGTGGCGCTGCCTGCCGCCTATTGCCTGGCCAGGTTCCGGTTCAGGGGCAGTAAATTTCTGAATACCCTGTTTATGGCGGGACTGTTTATCAATGTAAACTATATTGTGGTGCCTATATTTCTGATGCTCAGGGACGGCGATGTGTGGCTGAAAAAAGTATTCGGGGGAGGATTCCTGCTGAATAATCTGGTGGTGCTCGCGGTTGTCTATGCGTCCACCGCACTGCCGTTTACCATTTATCTGCTGTCCGGATATTTTCAGACGCTGGCGCACGACTATGAAGAGGCGGCCTATATCGATGGGGCGGGCTACAAGATCGGAAGAGCACACGTCTGAACTCCAGTCACCTCTCGTCATCTC
>CANDFU010000285.1 GCA_947384095.1 uncultured Roseburia sp.
GATGACGAGAGGTGACTGGAGTTCAGACGTGTGCTCTTCCGATCTCATATTCTTTTCCAAATTTTCTACCTGTACACTCATCCTAACTGTTTTCCTCCTTCAATATATATGAAATATCGATGTACATTTTCCGTTTTCGCCCGTTTTAGCAGTCTCCTGCGAAGACAGATATCATAAAAACAATGAAATTTCTTCCACAAAGTCTTTTTCTTCTTCCATGTTCCGGAAAAATAAGCGCACTGCGACCCATCACAGTCATTTTAGGATTATAACACAGTGTCATAAAAAATACCAGCTTTTTTTACAAATTTATGGCGCCCCGTCATAAATCTTCGTCACAGCCTCAAGCAGCCTCTCTTTTTCATAGCGCAGTTTCAATGAAAAAAAGCGGCTCTCCTCTTCCATCAGCCGGAAAAAAATACGGTCTCCTTCCCAGATCCTCAATTTTTTTATCTCTGTCTTCGGCACCCATACCAGTTCCCCTTCACTACAGGGGGCAAGGCTGCCTGTAAAGCAGTCCGCCGTAAACAGGTGCATGTATTCCGTCTCTGCTTCATCAGAAACGAACGTTACAATGCCACGAAAACGATATTCCAGAAGGATAAGCCCTGTTTCCTCCCTCACCTCACGCAGCAGACATTCCTCCGGAGATTCCCCCGGCTCAAATTTACCTCCAACGCCTATCCATTTATCACGATTGACGTCATTTTCTTTTTTTATCCGGTGGAGCATCAGGTACCAGCTGTCCTGTTCAATATAACACAAGGTCGTAAGTTTCATCTCTTTCCCCATTTCCCCATCTGCCAGAGTGTGAAAAACCGCCACCTTTCCGGTGACGGTTTTTTCAATGGCATTCATCAGACGCCGCAATCGCATTTCCAATGTCGTTCCGCATATATTTGTTCGCAAATTCCACCCAGCCCGTTGCCGCATAAGCTTTCTCCCTGGCCTCTTTTAAATCTTTGCCCGTCGCCGTGATGCCCAGCACGCGGCCGCCGTTTGTGACGATCGCTCCCGCCCCGTCAAAGCGGGTTCCCGCATGAAAACAGAAATAATCTTCTTTCCCGTCAAACTTTTCCAGACCCGATATCGGAAACCCTTTTTCATATGCCACCGGATACCCGTCGGACGCAAGTACAACGCAGACCGCCGCGTTATCCTCAAACTGAAGATCGACCTCATTCAGCCTGCCTTCCACGCACGCTTCCATCACATCCATGATATCGTTTTTCATCCTTGGCAGCACGACCTGCGCTTCCGGGTCCCCAAAACGCGCATTGTATTCAAGCACCTTCGGGCCATCCTCCGTCAGCATCAGGCCAAAGAAAATGACACCGGTAAACGGCCTCCCCTCTGCAGCCATTGCGTCCACCGTCGGCTGATAAATTTTCTCCCGGCAGAACGCATCGATTTCTTTCGTGTAAAACGGACTCGGCGAAAAATTGCCCATTCCTCCGGTATTCAGCCCCTCGTCCCCGTCTTTCGCGCGCTTATGATCCTGTGCGGAAGACATAATCCGTATCGTCTTCCCATCCACAAAAGAAAGAACCGATACTTCACGTCCCGTCATAAACTCCTCTATCACCATTGTATTTCCGGCCGGTCCGAACTTCTTGTCTTCCATGATCTCTTTTACGCCCGCTCTCGCCTCTTCCAGCGTATTGCAGATCAGAACCCCTTTCCCAAGCGCAAGCCCGTCCGCTTTCAGAACAATCGGCATTCTGGCCGTCTTAAGATAGGCAAGCGCTTCCTGCGGCGATGTGAATTTCTCATATGCCGCAGTCGGAATATGATATTTTTTCATCAGATCTTTGGAAAAAGCCTTTGACCCCTCAAGGATGGCCGCCGACTTCCGCGGTCCGAACACTTTCAGCCCCTCGGCCTCAAACACGTCCACAATACCGCCCACCAGCGGGTCGTCCATACCGACGATTGTGAAGTCAACTGCATTTTCTTTTGCAAAAGAAACCAGTTTATCAAATTCCATTGCACCGATCGGCACACATTCTGCAAGCGATGCGATGCCGGCGTTCCCCGGCGCACAATAGATCTTATCCACCCGCGGACTCTTTGCCACACTCGCGGCGATGGCATGCTCGCGCCCGCCGCTTCCTACGATCAAGACTTTCATGTCAGATCCCTCCATCTGTCTCTGCTCCTGTACACACTGATTCATACGCAATTGCACTTCATTCCTCACACGCAATTCTCACATGACCGTTTTCCACCGACACTTTTCCGTTTGCAATCAGGTCAACCGCCTGCGGCAGGATCACCCACTCCGCTTCCTCCATCACGCGCCTCTGAAGCGTCTCGGGCGTGTCGTCCGGCCGTACCGGTACTGCCCGCTGCAAAAGGATCGGCCCCGTGTCGGTCCCTTCATCCACAAAGTGCACGGTAGCCCCCGTCACGCACACGCCGCGCGACAGCGCGGCCTCATGTACTTTAAGGCCATAATACCCGGTTCCGCAAAAGGAAGGGATCAGAGACGGGTGGATATTAATGATGCGGTCCGCATATCGATGAATCAACGCCTCCGGGAGCACCACCAGAAATCCCGCGAGCACCACCAGATCCACCCGGCACGCTTTAAGCTTTGTGAGAAGCGCTTCGTTAAACCTTTCCCTGCTCTCATATTCTTTCGGGGAGACGCACAGCGCAGGAATCCCATGCGCTCTCGCCCGCTCCAGAGCATACGCATTTTTATTATTGCTGATCACGACAGAAATCTCTGCATTTGTGACTGTCCCGCGCCCGATTGCGTCTATCAATGCCTGTAGATTTGTGCCGCCTCCCGACACGAGCACCGCGAGCCTTAACATAAGGTCACTCCTTTTTCCCCGTTTTTGATCTCGCCGATAACATACGGCGTCTCCCCGGCCGCCTCTGCCGCATCCACAGTCTTTGACGCATCCGCCGCATCCACGGCGAGCACCATGCCAATGCCCATATTATAAGTATTGTACATGATCTTCTCCTCCACTCCGCCGTCCTTTGCAAGCATTCCGAAAACAGCCGGAACCTCGTAGCTGTCTTTGCGGATCCATGCATGTCTTCCCTCCGGGAGCATACGCGGTACATTTTCATAAAAACCGCCGCCCGTGATATGACTGCAGGCCTTTATCCTTACCCCGGCTTCCCTGATGGCGCGAAGCGCGCCGACATAAATCTTTGTGGGCGCAAGAAGCGCCTCGCCAAGCGTCTTCCCGAGCGTCTCATGATAGGTATCCAGCGCCGCCTTCTCCATCGGAAAAATCTTTCGTACCAGTGAAAATCCGTTGGAATGTACCCCGGAAGACGCCAGTCCGATCAGAACATCGCCCTGCGCAAGCCCTGCTCCGGTGATAATATCCTTCTCATCCACAATCCCCACTGCAAAACCGGCAAGATCATATTCATCTTCGGGATAAAAACCCGGCATC
>CANDFU010000286.1 GCA_947384095.1 uncultured Roseburia sp.
TGGCAATCGGGGGACTTGTCCTGGTGACGGTGATCTGGGGCGGAGGATTTGTGGCAAGCGATATGGCGTTGGAGAGTTTAAGGCCGTTTCAGATTATGGCGATACGATTTTTGCTTGCCTCGATGCTTATGGGTGGTATCAGCATCCGGGAATTGAAGGGAATTACCCGGCAGGAGGTGCGCGCGGGGATGCTGATGGGGACAGCTCTCTTTGTCGGATTCGGGTTTCAGATTGTGGGATTACAGTATACGACGCCGTCCAAAAACGCATTTCTCACAGCGTTGAATGTGGTGATGGTTCCGTTTATAGCCTGGATTATTCTGAAAAAAAGAGTCGGTGTGAAAAGTCTGGCCGGAGCAGTGATGGCGATTGCGGGCGTGGGTTTCTTGTCGCTTGAGAAAAATCTGACATTGGGAACTGGTGATGCGTTGACACTGGTCTGTGCTGCTGGTTTTGCGTTTCAGATTTTCTTTACGGGAGAATTTGTGAAAAAATACCGTGCCACTGTCCTGAATTTTATTCAGATGCTGACAGCGGTCGTGTTATCTTTTATCAGTCTTTTTTTGTTTCGAGAGACACAGTATGAGGTGACGACAAAAGGGTGGCTGAGCGTGCTTTATCTCGGCGTGGTCAGCACAACGATCTGTTATCTGCTGCAGACGGCGTGTCAGAGATATGTGGACGAGACGAAAGCGGCTATTATTCTCTCGATGGAGTCAGTGTTCGGAACCTTGTTTTCGATTCTGATACTTCGGGAGAAGGTCACGATGCGGATGGCAGCGGGCTGTGTTCTGATTCTTGCCGCAGTGATTGTGTCAAATATGGCGGATGCCGCTGGCGGTATACAAAAAACTGAATCCAAAAACCCGCCGTAAAGGCGGGTTTTTTGGTACCTCTATTGAAAGAGCTGAAGAACAATCTGTAGAATCCAGAATGCCGAGAATAAAATCATTCCTACATTTAAAAACAGAATGGAGAAACGCTGTCCCTTTGGAAGGACAACTTCGCCCGGATAGGTGGTAAATTTTTTTGCGTTTACAATCAGAAGGACAATACCTGCAATCGTAAGGCCAAGGATGAGTACCAGATACAGGATAAAAACCAAAAGCTGTGGGAGATGTCCTGTAATGTAGGCGGTCAGTGCGCCCGGATCGTTCGCGAGGGACATCATCTGTTCATAGCCGGAAAACCTGAGCAGGACAAGGCTTGCAACCGACCCGAGAAAGTTGATTACCATGTGCATGATGATCGTGTAGATGATTTTTCCCGTTTTTACATAGATAAATCCAAAAAATGCGCCAAGTGTAAACGCGTAGGCAAACTGGTTCAGATTGCCGTGAAAGAGTCCGAACATGACGCCGGAGAGGACGACACAGCAGCCTTCGCCATAGCGCACGCAACGATCGATTAAGAGCTTGCGGAAAATAAATTCTTCTGCAATGGGGGCGCATAAGACCATGATTAAAATACTGGCCCAGGGGCTGATGCCGCTGGCAATGTCGATAATGGTGTTGTTAACGGGCGCTCCTTTGATAGAGCCGATCAGTGTCGTGAGCACATTTCCGATAATATTGCTCAGATACATGACGGCATAGCACATCATAAATGCGACAAGCCACTGGCCGACGGACATGTTGCGCTTCTGAATCGATTCTGCAGGCACGGTCCTGATCAGCAGAGCTGCAACCGGCATTGCGATGAGATACATCGGCAGCATGGTTGCGACCAGATAGAGGTCGTTGTCTGTGAGAAGATCGGGCATGGCGGCCTGCATGATAAAGATCGCCGCCATCTGCACGCCTATTATAACCAGAGTTCCGAAAAAATACATCAGCCCAAGTCTGGAAAAATGACGCTTTGTCTGTTTTACCTGTTCCATTTCCATAAAAATCAATCCCCTTTGTCAAAATTATTCACGAGACTATTATCCTACTTACCAGGGTGATGTGCAAGTTAAATTTAATGATAAGATTTAAAGAAATTTTTTTTATGTGCAACGAAACGGTATATTTATCCGTCTGTTATTATGAAAGCTTTCGATAGATAACAAATCAGGAGTACGCACTCCGCTGCGTGCACTTATACATATATAGGTTCATTCGGCGGGCTGCATGTCCGGACCGGTTTGCGCCGCAGAAAAGAGGAGTGTTATGGGACAATATTTACAGCTTGTAAGGAGAGCAAAACAGGGGGATGTGGAGGCCTTCGCCAGTCTCTATAAAGAGAGTTATGAAAATATGTATCGGTTTGCTCTCTATACGCTTCGCAATGCTGCGGATGCGGAGGATATGGTGAGCGAGGCGGTCACAGAGGCTTTTTCATCCATCGGCAGACTTCGGTCAGAAGAGGCGTTCCGCAGCTGGCTTTTTAAGATATTATCGAATAAATGCCGGGATAAACTGCGGGAATATGCCAGAAGGCCGGAGGAACTCGATGAGGCGGTGCTGCAATCCTGTAGCAGCCAGGGGCCGGAGGAAGCCGTGATCGTGCGCAGACTATTTTTTGAACTGCCGGAGGAAGAGCGGCTGATTATCGGCATGCATCTGTTCTGCGGTTACAAAAGCAGGGAAATAGCCGAAATTCTGGGCATGAATGAAAATACGGTGCGTTCCAGAGAAAGCCGGGGACTGAAAAAGATGGCAGGGAAGATGGAGGTGTGCGTATGACGGAGCAGGAAATGATGAATAAGATAGAGAAGTCTGCCGGTTATGTGACGATACCGGAAGGAGTGTCACCGGATGCCGTGAGACGGAAACTAATGCAGATGCAGAAGAGAGAAACATCCGGAGAGGATGGCGGAGAGAAGGGAGGAAATGTGATGGAAGGGAAAAAGATAAGAGCGCGGGAGTCCGAAATGCACGGAATGAGACGGTATGCCGGCAGATATGTGGCTGCAACGGCGGTTGTAGTGCTTTGTCTGGCGGGAGTTTCTTTCATAGGCAGTCCGGGGCCGGCAGGGGATGGAGGAAATGCGCGGGAGATGTCGGTGGCGGATTTGTCTACAGAACAGAAAGAGGAAGGTGAAAGACAGGAGTCTGGCGCGGGGCAAAAGCCAAAGCAGGACGCCGGAGATTTATATGTGACGGCGTCCGACTACGGCGAAGTGTATGACGCCATCGAAGAGATGCAGTGGAACAGATACGAAGATATGAAGCTTGAGTCGGGAACAGGGATGAATGATACGGGAGAGTCCGGCATGAGAGATATCAATTACAGCGCGGACAGGACGGATTCTGCAGCCGCGCCGATGGAATCTGCGGGGGCGGCTGCCGTAAAAGAGGCGGCTGTCTCGGAGGAATCCGACGGGGCGGATGCAGTTGGTACTTATTCCGGAACCAATCTTCAGACCAGGGGGGTGGACGAAAGCGATATTATAAAAACGGACGGTTCCTATCTCTATATTGTGAAGCCGGAGGG
>CANDFU010000287.1 GCA_947384095.1 uncultured Roseburia sp.
GTGCCGGGCGATATCAACGATGTGGTGGAAAATCTGGATCGGCTGCTCGCCGGAAGAAAGACGAATATCGTGATCGGCGGTCCGCCCTGCCAGGGATTTAGCATGGCAAACAGACAGCGTCTGATCGACGATCCGAGAAATGATCTGTATAAGAGTTATGTGGAAGTGGTAAGGCGGGTAAAACCGGATTTCTTTGTGATGGAAAATGTCAAAGGGATGCTCTCTGTCTCGGAGCAGGTGAAAGAAGATTTCCGCAAAATCGGCTATACCGTGGAATGTGACGTTTTAAATGCAAAGGATTTTGGCGTGCCGCAGAACAGGGAACGTCTGATTTATATCGGAAACTGTGTCGGAGCTGATAACAAGGCGATTTTTAAGGAGATTGCGGCGCTGGGCGGCGCGACTGCGTCGTACTGTCTGGCGGACGCGCTGTATGGTTTAAGGCCGCTTGCGGCGTTCCGGGTAAAAAACGCCACGGAAGAAGAGGCGGAGGAGAGCGGCCGTCTCATCGAAAAGAACCGGAATCATATGACGAACGCCTACATTGATTTTATCAACCAGGGAAGAGAAATGGCGGTTGTCTTAAACCATAAGGCGCGGTACAATAATGACAGGGATATTGAAATATTTGGCCGTATGGAACAGGGAGACCGCTCGGACGACCCAAAGATTGCGGACATTATGCCTTATGCCAGGCGGAACGGCATTTTTAAGGACAAGTACTTTAAACTTGAAAACGATAAGATCTGCAAGACGATCACGGCACATATGAAGTTTGACTGTAATATGTACATTCATCCCACGCAGGCGAGGGGGCTGACGCCCCGGGAAGCGGCCAGGGTGCAGTCTTTTCCGGACGATTATTTTTTCAGGGGCGCATATACGAAAACGTACATGCAGATCGGAAATTCGGTTCCGCCGCTGCTGGGAAGGGCGATCGCGCAGGTGGTGAAGCGGTATATGAACAACGGCTCGGGAGAAGGGACGGCAGATGGCGAATTTAGGGATAAAAGTGGAGACGGTACTGCGCAGATTTTATGAGGTACGGCAGGACGAAGAGATCAGGGGGCTGTATGAGGTGAGGGAAAAGGAAGAACCGGACGGCGAGATGTTGTGGTATTTTTTTTCGAGCAACAATGCCACCTATCACAGCTCGGCGAACGACTGCGTCATCCGGGATATCAACCAGAGCAATTCGGGCTACTTAGACAGGCTGAAATCGGCGTTTGAGAAGGCGAGGGAGAGGGACAAAAAGATTTTCTGGCTGGTGCTGGTGTTCGGGGAAGGCATCGGTCTTGCGCCGGGCGGATATGACTGGCTTGCCTCCGTCGAGCTGCTGGTCAGCCTGGACGACATTACGGCGAGCCTTGCCATGCGAAAATACCCTGTCGGAAAGGGACGGGAAGGATATTTTGGGCCATGCTGCGTCCGGGTGGAGCAGAATAAATATTTTAACACGACATTTTTAAGCTGTAAGGATGAAAACGGCGCATTTACCTCCGCCTATATGGACGATTATTTCAGACTGTACGACAACCGTCCGTACCGCGATGTGATGCATGACACCTGTATTTTGAACGGAGAGCTGACGGAGAAAGCCGATACGCTGGAAGAGCTGGGCGGTGTCCTTTACCGGATGTACCGCGACGCCGGGGAGAAAATGCAGGTCACGTCCATCTATCTGTTCGGCATCAGATACGGAAAAACGATTCTGCAAAAGGAATATGGCGTGGCTGACCTTATCGGGATGGCCGGCCTCAGGAGTGCATATAGGACAGAACTGCAGAAAGCGCTCAATATCTATAAAGCGCTTAAGGAAAATATGTACGGGCTCTCTGTCGCGGAGGGGACGGAAGGAGACATGGCGTCTGTCAAGGCTGCCGGGGCCGGATTTTCAGGTACAGGAGCTGCCGGGGCCGGAGGGGGGCTTTCTGCCGTAGGGCAGAGGGCGTCCGGCCCCCGGAAAACGGGAGCCGAAAATATCCTGCTCTACGGCGTGCCGGGTTCCGGGAAGAGCCATGAGATAAGGACAAATTATTGTCCGGATGCAGCGTATATGGAGCGGGTCGTGTTCCACCCGGATTATACATATTCGGATTTCATCGGGCAGATTCTGCCGCGGATTTTTGGGGATGCAGAGAACGGGAGGCTGAAATATGTCTTTACGCCCGGACCGTTTACGACGATGCTGAAAAAAGCGGAGGAGGATCCTTCGCATTATTATTACCTCGTCATCGAGGAATTAAACCGGGGCAATGCGCCGGCTATTTTTGGCGAGGTTTTTCAGCTTCTCGACCGGAAAGAGGAGGGGGAAGCGCCGCCGGAGGAGGTCGGGGAGAGCGAATACGGCATTAGCAATTATGATATCGCAAAAGAAGTGTACCGGGATGAGAAGCATCCGGTAAAAATACCCTCCAATCTGTATGTGCTGGCGACCATGAATACGGCGGATCAGAATGTGTTTACGCTGGACACGGCGTTTCAGCGGAGATGGAATATGAAGCAGATGGCAAACCGGTTCGACTTATCGGAGCATGCGGCGGACAGGATTGAGGGAACGCAGATCAGCTGGGGCGCGTTTGCGTCGGTGATCAACGAGATGGCGCTTGCATCCGGCGCGGAGCTTGTAAGTCTGGAAGATAAGCGGCTGGGCGTTTATTTTGCGCGCAAAAAGGAACTGAAGGCAGACCGGTTTCCGCAAAAAGTGTTGAAATACCTGTGGGACGATGTGTTCCGGATGGACAGAAGGGCCGTTTTCCGCGAAGAATGCAGCTCTCTGGAGGATGTGGCGGCTGCGTATGAGGCCGCCCGGGGAGACAGGCTTTTGGCGGTATTAAATCGGGACGTATATGAAAAAATGCGGTCGCAGGCGGACGGTGATGACTTTGAAGCAGACTGACATCAGAGAAAAATGCAGCGTTCATTCGAACAGGGATGAGGATACGTTTGTAGGGTTAATGTGCGACCACGGCGATATTCAGATTTCCTTTCCGCTCGGCTATCACATCGCGGAGGATGCGGAGGGATTAAGGAGGGATATCCTGCAGCTTTTCGCTGTTCTCGCGGCGAACACAAAGCGTAAGGATTCTGAGATTGCGGCCCGGGGCGGGAAGGATGATGAGGTCGATTTTCCGCTGCTGTCCTACCTTTATCTGATAAAGGACTATTTTGCCAGAGGGTATTACAGAGAGCGGGAATCTTCCCGCCGCAGGGCAAAGACGGGAAAGACCGACTGGGGCAGGACGATAAAAACGATAAGGCCCTGTGTGCAGGGCAACGATGTATTTTATCTCGATTTTGTGACGAGAAAAAGCGAAATCAGAGACAATGAGTGGATTACCCTGGTCCATGAATACTGTGTGTATGAAAGCTTTGTGCGGGCCGGGTGGCTGTTTACGGATTCCGTG
>CANDFU010000288.1 GCA_947384095.1 uncultured Roseburia sp.
CAAAGCCCCATGCGAGCGGATTAGCGAAACAGATGCCGGTAAATCCGAAATAACGGATTGCCAGCCAGCCTCCGAAGGCACGGCCGAGCAGTTCGCCGACGCCGCTTAAGACGGCGTGAATGCTAAAGCCCATTCCCTGTAAGGTGTTGCGCATAATCATAAGGCAGCCGTGGATGCAGAACAGACAGCTGATAATGCCAAGATACTGAATGCAGAGCGCTGCCGACGTCCCCGCGCCGGGGCCAAGGACGATTTCCGTGAAAAAGTTTTTTCCGAGGAAAATCACCATCCAGGCTGCGGCACAATAGGAAAGCTGGATGATGAGGCCGGAGCGGATGCCGGAACGGATGCGGTCATACCGTCCGGCGCCGTCGTTCTGCCCCACATAAGTTGCCATGCCCATGCCGACGGATTCTAAGGGAAGCGTAAACATCTGGCGTATTTTTTCACCCGCAGTCTGCCCGGCGATGGCGGCGGTGCCCAGGGCATTGACGGCGCTCTGCATGACGACGGCGCCCAGGGCGGATACGGAGTATTCAAAGCCCATCGGAAGGCCGACGGCACACAGTCTGGAAGCGTGTCTGCCGGAAAATCTGCGCAGTCCGCCGCAGTTGCGCAAAAGATCTGTTTTATACAGGATCCAGCCGAGATTTAACAGGCCGCTCAAAAGCTGGCTGAGGACGGTTGCCACGGCCGCGCCTGCAACACCCATGGAAAAGACGGCGATCAGGACGTAGTCCAGCAGAATATTTAAGGCACTGGAGGCAAGCAGAAAGTAAGTCGGCCTTCTGGAGTCGCCGGCCGACCGGAGCGCCCCGGCGCAGAAATTGTACAGGATGGAAGCGGGGATGCCGAGAAAAATAATTTTTAAATACCGTACGGCGTCCGCCAGAATCTCTTCCGGTGTGCGGATCAGCAGCAGAAGCTGCTCTGCAGATACGAAGGTTGTGAGCGTCATAAGAATGCTCAAGAGTGTACACAGCCAGACGCCGTTCCAGAAATAGCGTTTAAATTCCGGCCCGTTTTTTGCGCCGAAAGACTGGGCCAGGGGAATGCCAAAGCCGACACAGGCTCCCTGGACAAAACCAAGGGTCAGAAAGTGCATGGAATAGGTAGTGCCGACCGCGGCCAGAGCGTCCTCTCCGATCAGCCGTCCGACCATTACCGTGTCGGCAAAAGAGTAAAGCTGCTGGAACAGCGTGCCCACGACCAGGGGCAGGGAAAAAAGAACAATCTGTCGTATGGGTCTGCCCTGGGTCAGATCCATGGTCTTTTGTTTTGTCATGTGAAACCTCCGATTTTTGATAATGTCAGTATAGCGTTGATTTTCGTAAATGTAAAATATATAATAGCGATGTTATCCACGCAGGCGGCGCTCCGTCTGCAGGATCGGATCCTTTCCGGCAAAGAAAATAAGGATAACTTGTAAAATCGGCCCGGCTGGCATATAATAAAAAAAGTCTATTCTCAAAAAGGAACCAATGTGCAGTTAGGCAGATTATTGAAAGATATCACATATGAGTGCGTCGGCGGAAGTCTTATGACGCCGATCGGGGGGCTCTGTTATCATTCGGGAAAGGCCGGGAAGGGTTTTCTGTTCGTCTGTATCAGGGGCTTAAGGAGCGACGGCCATGAATACATCGGGGAAGCCCTGGCAAACGGTGCGGCCGCGGTGATGGTGGAAGAAGGAAGCCTGGTGTCGGCGGCGGACGACATGATTCTCTACACGGAAAACAGAAAATGGTACATATCGGAGATCGTCTGCAGATATGGCGCCGCCGTGGTGGCAGTCAGGGATACGCGGGCCGCCCTTGCCCTGTCGGCAGCGGCATTTTATGATTATCCCGCCGGAAAACTGAAGATGATCGGGATAACAGGAACAAAGGGAAAGACGACGACGGCGTTTCTGACCGCGGGGATTTTAAGGGAAGCCGGATATAAGACAGGGGTGATCGGGACGATATGGATAGACAATGGCAGGGAGATCGATACGGCGGAACACACGACGCCGGAATCGTCCGATCTGCAGCGCTATCTGGCGGAAATGGTGAAAAACGGCTGTGTGTGCTGCGTGATGGAGGTGTCGTCACAGGGAATTAAAATGCGGCGCGTGGACGGTATCCGGTTCGATATCGGCGTTTTTCTAAATATCGAGCCCGACCACATCGGAAAAGGAGAGCACGTTTCGTTTTCGGAGTATCTTTATTGCAAAAGCAGGCTGATGCAGCGTTCTAAGACCGGTATCCTTAATTTTGACGATCCCAATGCGCCGCGTATCCTGCAGGGGCATACCTGCAGGGTGGAAGGGTTTTCGCGCAGGGGAGCCGGTGAGGCGCTGGCGGAAGCGGCGGTCCGCTCGGGGGACGAGGCGTTTTATATGATCCAGGGAAAGCTCTACAGCTGTTTTAAAATTATCAGAGAGCAGGGCGGCGCCGGGGAAAAGCAGAGTTTTACTGTGCAGATGCAGCTTCCGGGGAGTTTCAATATTTATAATGCTCTGGCGGCGGTGTCCGTCGCTTTTCACTTTCGGGTGGAGGAAGGGCAGATAGAGAGGGCGCTCCGTCGGCAGATGGTGCCCGGGCGGTGTGAAAATGTCAGTGACTCTGAGGAATATGTCATTCTGATTGATTACGCACACAATGAGATGAGCCTTAACAATCTGCTGACTACCCTGCGGGATTTTCAGCCGGAACGTCTGATTGTACTGTTCGGCTGCGGGGGAAACCGTTCCGGTTTAAGGCGGGGACGGATGGGAGAGACGGCGGGCCGTCTTGCAGATTTTACCATATTGACATCGGACAATCCGCGGCGGGAAGATCCGGAGCGGATATTAGATGATATTGAGGCCGGAATCAGAGGGACGGGCGGAGCTTATGTACGGATTGCAGACCGCAGAGAGGCGGTGCGCTATGCCGTGGCCAATGCCAGGAAGGGTGACATACTCGTTCTGGCCGGAAAAGGGCACGAAGCTTATCAGGAGATCGACGGGAAAAAATATCCGATGAGTGAACATGAGCTTGTCGCGGATGCAATTGCATATAGAAGGCATCATGAAGGGGTCACACAAGAGGGAGAAGATGGCGGAATTTGCGAACATCATTGTAGATATTTCGAATGAAAAACTGGATAAGACGTTTGTCTATCGGATACCCGGGACGCTTTCGTCAAAAATCAGCGTTGGCGTCAGGGTGCGCATACCGTTTGGAAACCGGAAGATTACGGGGTATGTCGTCGAGTTAAAGGACGAGACGGAATACGATGTTTCCAGAATAAAAGAAATCGCGGGCGTCGTGACGGGAAGCGTGCCGATCGAGTCACAGCTGATCGCGCTTGCGGGGAGATCGGAAGAGCACACGTCTGAACTCCAGTCACCTCTCGTCATCT
>CANDFU010000289.1 GCA_947384095.1 uncultured Roseburia sp.
CGGACGCTTTTTCGAGAAGGGAGATCAGCGTCTCCCTGATGTTTGCAAAATGCCGTTCATAGTCGGAAAAAAGCAGGTTGTCCTGTCCGTCGAGAACAGCGACTTTGACTGTGGTGGAACCGATATCGATTCCTAATTTATGTAGTGTGTTCTTTTCCATAGCGAACCTCCATTGTAATTCTCTGGCATATTCGTTGAAAATCTTAGCAGAACCTTAACGTGTTTCTTCTTATTAAAAGAGCTTAGCCTTGGCTAAGCAATGTACATTATACGACATGATTTTCCAAAAGACAATGTGCAATTACAGGAAAATGTATAAACTTTTTATGAAGTAAATCCGGCGGATTGACAAAGAAATCTTCTACGGATATACTTATGATAAACGAATTTTAGGAAAGGTAAGGAATCTTTTGTATGGACTGGCTGAATAAGTTGGAGCGAAAAATCGGAAGGTATGCGGTTCCGAATCTTATTATGTGGCTGATTGGCGCATACACAATCGGGTTTGTGATCAATATGGCGGCGCCCGGGCTTCTGACTTATCTTGTCTTAAGTCCGTATCATGTCCTGCACGGACAGATCTGGCGCCTTGTAACCTGGATTTTTATGCCGACGGACACAAATCTGCTCTTTCTTCTGATCATGGCAATGTTTTATTACCAGCTCGGCATGACGCTGGAGCGCAGCTGGGGGACATTCCGCTTTAATGTCTATATATTTGGCGGAATGCTGTTCACGATGCTGGGGGCGTTCCTGTTGTACGGCATTCTGTCGTTCTCCTATGAGCCGGCTCTGCTGCCGGAGATGTCCTATATGATCTCTTTTGGCATCAGCACGAATTACATTAATATGTCGATTTTCCTTGCTTTTGCGGTCATGTACCCGGACATGCAGGTGATGCTCTACTTTATCATTCCGATCAGGATGAAATGGATGGCAGTAGTCTATGGGATTCTCACCGCATTCCAGTTTATCGCAAGCGGATGGGCCGGGCGGATCTCGATCTTTATGTCTCTTCTGAATTTTATTATTTTCTTCCTGTCGACCCGGAATTTAAGGCGCTATTCTCCGCATGAAATTCACCGCAGGCAGAAATTTAAGGCGCAGATGCGCGAGCCTAAGGGCGCGGGAGTCACAAAGCACAAGTGCGCAGTCTGCGGCAGGACAGAGCTGGACGATCCGACGCTGGATTTCCGTTTCTGCTCGCGGTGTGAGGGAAATTACGAATACTGCCAGGATCATCTCTTTACACATCAGCATATTAAGAAAAGTTAAAAAATATGTTTTCCGATCCGTCACAATCGGAGCCGTCCGTGAAACAATTCAGGTTTCATGGGCGGTTTTTTTCTTTTCGCTGCGGTATTCCCCGGGAGTAAGACCGTATTTCTTTTTAAAAACTTTATAAAAATGCGTACGGTTTGAAAATCCAAGCTGTGATTCCACGGCGGAAACAGGCTGGTCGGTATCCTCCAGGAGAAGGGCGGCCTTTTTCAGGGTAAAGGTAAGTCCGTATTCGCGGAGGTTCATTCCGGCATATTTGTTGACGACTGCGTTCAGATAATTGCCGCTGTAGGAAAGCGCCTTTTCAAGGGCAGAGCGCGACATACGGCCGTCGGTTTCTTCCATAAGATGCCCGATGCGGGAGAATAAAAGCTGGTCGGAACTGAAATCAAGCTTTATGCTGTTGATCTGATAGCGTTCTTCGGTATCCAGATACTGAAACAGCTCGCAGATCAGCCCTTTGATGGTGTAGGTGGAACCGAATTTCGGAAACATCATCGCGTGAATCAGGCGGTCGGTGAAATCGTACAGGCTGGACAGGCATTTTTCGTCCTGGAAAGCCGGAAAAAAATCCAGATAATTTTTCCCTTTTCCAAGCTGGATATTATCGCCCATAAACTGAAAAATAAAATCCTGACAGTCTTCTTCCCTTTTAAAAAAGGAGGTCTGATGCGTGTGAAGCAGATCGCGGATAAATCCGACGGACATGCCGATGAAGAGAATCTTTGCCTCCCCGACGTACCGCTCGACGTGGAATACATTCTGGTTGATCAGGCAGCAGGCGCCGGCAGGATAGAGACATTCCCTGTCCTCAATCTGCTGCGCTATCGTCCCTTCAAGGACAATCATAAGCTCGAAAAAAGAATGTCTGTGCGGAGCGCGGGCATTAAACGCGTGAAAACCGGGCGAGATGTGGGACGAAAAGAAATAGTCCTTGTCCGGTGAAACCGAAACGATATTACAATAATCTTCCTCAGAAAGGCCGCTTAAACAGGTCAGCGTAAACTGCAGCGGTGCAGACATGTCATAATAAGAATCGATCGTACTGTTTAAATCATAAATTTCCAGTATGTTGCTCTCTTTTCCGGAGCAGATCAGATCATCTCTCATGGAGGCCTCCTTAATTCCCGGACCATCCTGCATTCAGTAAAACTACCCACGAATCTGACACTAAAAATGTAAGTATGTAGACGTTTGTGATATTGCTGGATTTGGTGAAAATAACTAAAATATACTTGTATCAAGATAAAGTATATACATTATCACGACAAAAGTAAAGGGGAAAGGGTATTTTTATGAGTGAAAAAAAATATTTAAAGTGGTATCAGAAGGTGGCCTATGGCTCCGGAGATATGGCGTCGAACTGCGGATATGCGCTGATATCCAGTTTTGTGATGATCTACCTGACGGATGCGGTCGGGCTGAACAGTCTTGTGATCGGAACTCTGATGATGGTTTCAAAGCTTCTGGACGGTGTGTCGGATATCTTTTTCGGAGGGCTGATGGACCGGACGAAGAGTAAAATGGGCCAGGCCAGGCCCTGGATGTTATACGGGCAGATCGGCGTCTCGGCGAGTCTGTTTCTGGTGTTCTGTATTCCCGATATGAGCCAGAACATGCAGTATGCTTACTTCTTTGTATTTTATACGGCATTTAATGCTATTTTCTATACGGCAAACAGTATCGCCTATGCGGCGCTGGCGGCAAAGATTACCAAAAACGGGCAGGAGAGGGTGCAGCTTGGTTCCATCCGGTTTATCTTTGCAACGTTTACCACACTGATTATCTCCTACAATGTGATGGGACTGGTGGAAAGGTTTGGCGGCGGCACAAAGGGATGGCGCACGGTTGCCTTGATTTTTGCACTGATCGCCCTCGCCGTCAATACGTTCTGCGTGCTTATGGTGAAGGAAGTGCCGGACGAGGGGGTGGCTCCGGCAGCCGGGAAGAAAGTTACGGATGAAAACAGGGTCAGTTTCGGGACATCCCTGAAGCTTTTATTTAAAAACCCGTACTACCTGATCATTCTCGGACTGTATCTTGCCAATTATGTTTACGGCGGAATCACGCAGGGGGCTGCGATTTACTTTATGAGATA